>DRJC01000329.1 GCA_011052365.1 Ignavibacteria bacterium | reverse complement strand
CTATCAACACACATCACAACCAGGGCAACATTGTCATCGAGTAATGAGCCGACTTCATCCGGGTTGGAAATATCCAGTTTCGCAGGGAGCACTTTGTTATTGGTTTCCGCAGAGAAGTCTTGAGCCTTTTGATGGTTTCTTCCTGCAACAATAACTTGTCCGGGAAACTGATCACCAAGCGCAGTGGAAATGAATTGACCTACACCCCCGTATCCTCCGATGATAAGAATTTTGCCGTTCATAGTTAGCTTCTTTGTTATTACTCCAATAATAGTTAATTGTTGAACAAACACAATTTTTATACCATACTAAAAGTCCTATTTTTTTAAGTAATAATGAATTAATAAAACAATATTTTAAAATTCTTTAAATAATTTTAATAATTGAATTTAAGACTTAAATAATTATTCTTTTGTTCACAACAATTATTCTTACAATATCAAATCACCTTACTTAGCACATAACATAACATGGACAAGCCGGAACCAAAAAAGGTTTATATCGAAAATTTATTCGATAAAACTATTGTTCTTTTTCTTTTTGTAAAGATTAATAAAGAAAAGAAGAATACTCACAATTAGAAATATAATTGCAGTGACAATAAAATATTGTTTGGGTGAAAAAGAAGTTGTTTCAATTTGTGCACGGTTTACTCCATTTAAATTTAATATATATGCTTCCAAATGAGTTATCTCCCGCTGTGTAAGAGCACGTGAATCTCCGAAATCGAACATTTTCAAAGCAGGTGTCCCAGGGGAAGTTGAACCGTGCTGAATAATTCTGTCTACATTATTTGCAAAAGTTTGTGGATTATCGCTGTATAATTTTCCGGCAATTGGATTAAGAGGGGGGACCTCACCTAATAAAGAACCGGGATTAGAAATTCCGCCTTTTCCGTTTATTCCATGACACGACTCGCAATTCCGTTCAAACAGTAAAGCACCGTGTGCAATGTTACCTATCATACCGGCGGCAGGCCCCGGAGGTCCTAACTTTTTCCCGTCTGTACCTATAATTTGATTTATACTTACTTTATTTGATGTCGATTTATTAATTTTATTCAGTTTTTTCATCAAGAGTGTATCGGCATTGCGGCTTGGATTAACCGGGAGAACTGTATTAGGTGCATGGCGGCTTAACAGAAAATCTGTCAGATCGTCCAATTGTTTTGTACTTAACATTGTATACAGCGGCATTATGGAATTCGGATAATTCTTTTTTGAATTGCGCAACTGTCTAATAATCCATTTTTTTGAACGACCTCTCTGCCATTCATTAGTTAATTCGGGCCCGATTTTTCCTCCTTTTCCACTAATACTGTGGCAGGATATGCAGCCGTTAGCCTCAAATATTTTTTTACCCGAAATTGCCGAGAGCGATAGTTTTATTTCTTTTTTTGTTTTAACAATTTTTGGGGGACTTTGATTTCCTGCCGGTTTACTCTTTAATCCAACTATTGTTAATATTGATATAAAAGCAATAAAAACAAAACCACCTGCCATTATTGCGGGGCGTTTCAGGGGATTGCGATCCTTCTTGCGGTCGAAAAAAGGAACAAATATAATTAGTAAAATAATTAAAGTCGGGATTCCCATTGTTCCGATAATTTCTAACGAACCGGGGAAAAATTTAAGTGTTTCGTATAAGAATAAAAAATTCCATTCCGGCTTGGGAATGAATGACGTGTCTAACGGATCGGATGGTCCCGTAAAAGGAGGGGGACTGAACGCTGAAAGAGCAATCAATATTAATAAGATTAAAGACGCTACAATAATATCTAATGCAATTTGGTCAGGCCAAAAATTACCGGAAGCTTTTTTCTTTTTATTTGACCAAGGTCCAACACTACCGGAATTTCTAAAGGCGATTAAATGCGCAACAATAATTATTATTGCAATGCCTGGAATAATAGCCGTGTGTAAAATAAAAAATCGGGATAGAGTTAGCTGTCCCATAAAATTACCACCGCGAAGAAGAGATTCAAGAGAACTCCCAATAAAAGGGATAGTACTTGCTATGCTTGTTCCTACTTCAGCAGCCCAATAGCCTCGTTCGTCCCAGGGAAGGGCAGCACCGGTAAAGCTCAATCCAATAACCAATAACAGTAAAAACACACCTAATAACCATGTGAGTTCACGGGGTTTTTTATAAGCGCCCCAAACAAAAACTCTAACCATGTGCAATACTAACAAAACAACCATAGCGTTCCCGCCCCAATAGTGCAACCCATGAATTAGCCAACCGAAAGGGACAAAAATTCTCAAGTAGCTTAAGCTGTTATATGCATTATCTACGGTAGGAACATAGTAAAACAACTGCCAAATACCGGTAATAATTTGAAGCGCAAAGACAAATAATGTTGCACTTCCAAGTGTGTAGAAAAAACTTGCACCTCCTGGTATTTCTTCGTCCAAACCTGTTTGAAGCATCATTTTCAGGGGCATTCTATCGTTTATCCATAGCCAAATCTTTGAAACCATTTCTAATCTCCCACTTCAATTTTTTGAGGTATTCCAACTTTAAATCTTTCATACAATACATATAGTTCACCATGTTGTATTTTTATTGGTAGTGTATCGAGAGCACGCGGGGAAGGTCCTGAAACAACCTTTCCATCTATAGTAAAGACACTATTGTGACACGGACAAATAAACAATCTCTGGTTTGAATTCCATGCATACCTGCAACCGAGATGCGGGCAAATTGGTGAAAAAACCGTAAGATCAGTATCTGCTCTTTTTACCACCCAGGCATCTTGCGTTTCCACATTTTTTATGTAAGCATCCGTTTTAGTGGTTTCAAAATTTAAATTGATAGGACTGAGAATTGGAATGGTGCTAACACGAGTTAATCTTGAGAATATTTTGTCTTTTACTTTTTTAGCAGTACCCAATATTGATGCTATAAATGGAATACCTAAGACAAAAGCGATGAAGCCCGCAAGTACACCGCTTAAAAGAATCAAAAAGCCTCGTCTCGTTACTTCTTTCTTTTTATCTTTTTCAGTATCTATTTCTGTCATATCTTGTTCCTTTTCTAAAATTACATCTGTTGCAGAATGTTAAAGTGTCGTTCTGCACGGAGTCAATAGCCTCATTTTTATGAAATATGTTTTGTTACCTCAAACCTTTACGCCAATAAAATCCGTCACCCAATTCTTAACTAACTTAACTTGACCGGATAGATCATTTTTTCTTTGCCACAGATCTAAAATATTCAAGCAAAGCACGTGCTTGTTTTTTACTTAGTAATTGATCGGGCATAAGAAAGCCATTATATTCTTTGATTATTTTTTTAACACGGGGTACTTTTTTTTGCATTCCCTTAGTGTTAAGTAAATAATTCATAAAGTAAACTGGACTTACTTCTTTTGTTATATTACGTAAAGGGGGACCTATTACGCTGTCATCTAATTGGTGACAAATACTACACTTAATATAATAAAGGCTATTACCTTTTGAGGCTAAAGATTCATCAATTTTTTTTTCAAGTTTAACTTTTTTAATTGGACCAATTCCATCTTTATAAATATTAACAGTAGATTTTCCTTTTGTTTTAATCGAGTCTTTTGTCTGGGTTGAATCTTTTATTTGAGTTGAATCTTTTATTTGGGTTGAGTCTTTGACACAGTGTGTGCTGTCGGTTTGTGTTGTTAAACTGTTTGCTTTTAAAACATATTCGTTTGCTGATAACACGACAAGAATTACAATAAAAAATATGGCGGATAAGAATATTTTCATAGTATTACTATTCAGTTAAGTTAATATAAACAATTTGTGTTGCCTTCCTTATAATGTAATACTATTTAAGACGCTCAGACTATAACTATTGGTTCAGGCTAGAATATAATCCATACATTTTTCGTATAAAGTATTATTATCGGATGCATTTCTTCCCCTTCAATTGTAATTGTCGCTTGAGCCGTTAAATTTATTATGTGCTATACATATTGCAGCAAATTGAGTATTAAACTAGGATATAGACAATATATGTATAAATGTAAAAATTTACAACGAGAATGAAATAAAAAATATTTTTTACGTGTGGTCACTAAATTTATAAAAATCAATTTTTTACCAAACTCCTACATATCCATTCCCATATCCATCTTTCCGTCACTATCGGTATGACTCTTCATAAAAAAAAGTTCAGCAATGATAATCAAAATAATTCCTATGAAAGAAGCAATGGGAACCAAAGGATCTGTGTTGAATTTTAATACTAAAAAAGTGATCAGGATAATAGTATCAAAAACTATCGCAATGAGTGGGATAAGTGGATTAAAATCGATCTTCTTTCGCAGATGTCTAAATAATCCCCAATGAACGGCAATATCCATGGTTAAGTAAAAGATAGCACCTATAGCAGCTATCCTGGTTAGATCAAAAAGAATTGTTAAAATGATGGCGAGTAAAACGGTAAATATGAGGGCGGGATTCTTAGAACGTGGACGCAAACCGGGTACTTGTTTCATTTTGCTCAGCATTCCCAATAATCGGGATGCAGAAAAGACACTGGCGAACACCCCGGAAACCGTTGCAACGATGGCAATAAAAACTGTAAATCCTAATCCCAAATCACCAAACACGGGTTGTGCAGCTTTTGCTAATGCATAATCTTTTGCTTTAATAATCTCCACAATGCTAAGATTGGCTGCAACCGACAAAGCAAGTGTAACATAAATGACGGTGCAGATTAAGACAGATAAAATGATGGAACGACCCACGTTACGGGTAGGGTTGATAATATCACCGCCTTGATTAGTAATGGTTGTAAATCCTTTATAAGCAAGAATTGATAAAGCCAAAGCAGCAACAAAATCACCTAAAATTGCCATATCGCCGTTACTTCCGCTAACAGCACTTCCGAAAGATGGAAATACACCAACAGCCAATCCTGCAATTGCCAATATAGCAATACCCAAAATTTTGGTAATTGCTGTTATGGTAGCAGTAGCTTCAATTATTTTATTTCCGGCAACATTTATTACAAATGCTATCGCAAGCAAAGCCACTCCAAGAATCGGTACAAGGCTACCGACATTCTCAACATAAAACAACCTAAGAGTGTAGGCTCCAAAAGTTCTCGCTACAAGGCTCTCCGCAATAACCATTGAGACATACATTAAAAGAGAAAAAGTTCCCGTGATTGTGCCGGGACCGTAAGCTTTTCTCAAAAATTTGGCAACTCCTCCGGATGATGGATAAGCATTGGAAAATTTAACGTAAGAATAAGCACTAAACCCGGTTACACCCGCACCAACAAGAAAAGCTATAGGGAAAAGATTGCCTGCTAATTCAGCTACTTGTCCCATAAGTACAAATATTCCGGCGCCTATCATTACGCCTGTTCCCAAGGATACGGATCCTATTAGAGATAACTTACTTGCAGAATCTTTTTTCATATACGGTTCCTTATGTTTTTATTGCAGTTGTTGTGCAAGACGTAACTTTTATTAAAAAATCCCTGTAACGATTTAATGAAATAATAAATCCCCATATCCCCAAATTATCGTTCCAATAATAACAGTAATATGTGCAGTTGTTTCCAAGTATTGGTGTCCTTTTTTAGGATGAATTTCCATAAAATTTACTTGCTCTCCTCTTGAGTATTTTTTCAGTTTCTCACTATGATACTTATCACGTCCACTTAACAGGTTATATTCGGCAATAACGGCAAACAATACCATTAAGGAACCTGATCTTGAAAACAACGAGCCACCCCAAATGGTTTCTAAATATAAAGAAATTAAGACAAGCAACCAGGAAATTAACAGAAACATCTTCGGTTTGTGAGTACTTGTTTTATTCATGTCATTCCTCTAATCCTTTGAATGTCGAAGGTTCAAATTTACACAATTATATCTAAAATATTTTTCTCAAAAACAGGTAATATCTATAACCCTTGTTTTATAAATATTACCCAATAGGCTTTGGACGTGTTGTTATCAAAAGAGGATAGGTACATACGTTTTTTATGTGGAGAAAATGATTAAACAAAATACTAATTTAAAACAGCCGGTGAGTAGCAAGCTCTTTAGTCGTATTATTCAGAAATGGAAGCTCACTTTTTAACCAAAATTTATGCACAAATTGAGTATCAATTTTCTTTATTCTTCACATAGATTAATTTGAATCGTCCTTTTGGACTTTCACGCTGTTCAATTTCAAATTTCTTAATTGATTTAATCAACGGTGTCAACTTTTGGAAGCCATAGTTTCTGGAATCAAAATTCGGTTGTTTTTTCTGTAGAAGATTTCCAACATCTCCGAGAAAAGCCCAACCATCATCATCTGCCAAATCGGATATAGTAGCCGAAATAAGTTTAATAACCTTTGGTGTTATTTTATCGATATTGTCTTTTTGTGGGGGTTCACTTTCAGTAAGTTTCGATTCATTTTCTTCAGATTGGTATTTAAGAATTTCAATATAAATGAATTTATCACAAGCAACTATAAAGGGATTTGGTGTCTTTTTCTCACCAATTCCAAATACTTTCATCCCGGCTTCTCGAAGTCTTGTTGCCAAACGGGTAAAATCACTGTCGCTGGAAACGAGGCAAAAACCATTTACTTTTTCCGAATACAGAATATCCATCGCATCAATAATCATTGCGGAATCTGTCGCATTTTTGCCTGTTGTATATCCATATTGCTGAATGGGTGTTAAAGCATTTTCCAGAAGGATATTTTTCCACTTTGATAGAGTAGGCTTCGTCCAGTCTCCGTAAATTCTTTTTATGGTAGGATTGCCGTATTTGGCTATCTCTTCCATCATCTCTTTTACATAAGCTGAAGGTATATTATCACCGTCTATTAGTACTGCGAGTTTTAAATCCATAAAATTCTCCTAACATTCTGTTTTATGCAATATCCAAACACAACGATTGAAATATACTAAAAATTTTTAAAAGTTTGATTTGCCAGTATCCTTTCTCTTTGAATTAATGTTCAGCTTGCAGAAAATAATATTTATGTGTATTTTCATACACATATTTAGGTGTATATATGAGAACAAATATTGTATTAGACGAAAAATTAGTCAAAGAAGCATTCAAAGTTAGTACGGCTAAAACTAAAAAAGAGCTAATCCACCGGGCACTTGTGGAATTTATAAAAAACAAAAAAAGGAAGAATCTTTTGGATTTATTTGGAAAGATAGAATTTAAGGAAGATTACAATTATAAATCTATGAGAAAGTAGCTGTGGTTTTAGTTGATACTTCGGTTCTAATTGATTTTTTTAAAGGGAAAAAGAACACCGGCACGGAGAAGCTGAAAACAGTGATTGTGCAAAATGTCCCTTTCGGCATCACCTTTCATATTTACCAAGAGATTTTACAAGGCGCTAAAACCGAAAAGGAATTCAAGAGTTTAAAAAAATATTTGGAAACTCAAACCTTTTACGAACCGAAGGTTCCCAGAATAACTTACGAAAATGCCGCAAAAATTTATTTCGATTTAAGAAAAAGGGGTTTAACGGTTAGAAGCACAATCGATTGTTTAATAGCCCAAATTGCAATTGAAAATAATCTCTATTTGCTTGAATCGGATAAAGATTTTAACACAATTGCAAAAGTTGTTGAGTTGAAGTTTTTCTAATTTTTTTATTTTTTACTGATTTTCAAGTAGGGCGGGGATAGTCCGTTTTATTGCAACATCAAATTAAAACGTGGGCTTAATCTAGTTCATATATTTAGAATAACTTAGTACAATATTCTTAAACGTAACCAAATAAATCTACCTCGCGTTTTTAAATTAAAAAAAAGTGGAATAATATTTATTAGTAAACCAAGGGTGTTGTTTTT
>DRJC01000328.1 GCA_011052365.1 Ignavibacteria bacterium | reverse complement strand
GTGCATCTTTTGGAACAAGTTGGATTAAAAGAAAGAATGAATAATCGTCCGGGAGAACTTTCCGGTGGACAGCAGCAACGTGTTGCGGTTGCGCGGGCGCTCGCTTCTAAACCAAAGTTTGTTTTAGCGGATGAACCTACTGCTAATCTCGATTCTACTTCAACGGGCAACTTGCTCGATATTATGCTTAAGTTAAATGAGTTGGAGAATACAACTTTTATTTTCGCAACACACGATTCACGTGTGATGAAAAGAGCACGAAGAATTATTACCCTCGATGACGGGAAAGTTATTGATGATATATAGAGTTATAATTTAAATCATTAATAGATGAAAAAAATCTCATTAATATTCGTTTTTATACTATTAGCATTTGGCAAAATAAATGCGCAAAGTGATTATAATTTTACCGGCTATCTCGAAAATTTGCAGACGGTTTGGATTCCTAAAAATAGCAAACAATGGATAATGATGAACTCCGTAATAAACCGTTTTAACTTTGCGTGGTATCTTAACACCGATTTTACTATGAATATAAGCATGCGTAATAATTTTGATTATGGACAATATTTTCAAATCGTTCCCGGTTATGCAAGTTTTATCACTCATGATAATGGTTTTATGAACTTAACAAAAAAAATAGCTTCGAATACTTCTTATGTATTTTACACAAATATAGATAGACTTAATCTCCTTTATTTAAAGGGCAATTTAGAGTTGCAGCTTGGAAGGCAGAGAATTAATTTGGGGTTAAACGCAGTTTGGACACCCAACGATATTTTTAATTCATCTTCCTTCTTAAATTTTGATTATGTTGAAAAACCTGGAAGCGATGCAATTAGATTGCAATATTATACCGGGGCTGCTTCGTCGGTTGAATTTGCTTATAAACTAAATCATGATAAACAAGTTACGGCAGCAGGAATAATTAAATTAAATAAATGGAATTATGATTTTCAATTACTCGGCGGAGTGATGAATAAAGATTATGTTCTTGGCGGCGGCTGGTCGGGGCAAATAGGCGGTGCCGGTTTTTCGGGGGAAATGACTTACTTCAGAAATAAAAAAAAGTTTGCCGATACGAATGGTGTTCTTGTAGCTGCAATTAGCGGTAATTATACGTTCCCGAACAGCTTGTTTGTTCAAGCTGAGTTTCTTTACAACAGTGCCGGAAAAGTTGGAAAAGCAGGCGGGCTAACTAATTTATTCAGTAGAACCTATTCTGCCAAAAACCTTTCACCGGCAAGGTATTCTGTTTTTGGAGAAGTTTCCTATCCTATCACTCCTCTTTTCAAAGCAAATGTTTCCGCAATTTTCAATCCTAACGATCATTCTTTTTACTTTGGTCCTTATGTCGATATTTCTCTAACCGAAGATATTTATTTTCTTATTACCGGTCAGTTTTTTGTCGGTGATAATAATTCGGAATGGGGTAATTACGGGCAGTTTTATTATTTAAGATTGAAATGGAGTTTTTGAAATTAATTATTCACCTTACGCAAAATATAATCCGTTAGCTGACGGATGAGAAATCTTTCACTTTTTGTCAAGAAAAGATATATGCTATTCCACTATGGACAAGTCGCGACTTGTCCCTACAGCTTTTATTTTCCTATAACAGTAGGCAGCCACAATGCAAGTTGCGGGTAGAATATTACAATCAGTAAAGCAATTAATTGAAGTGTAACATAAGGAATAGCGCCCCTGTAAAGCTGTGACGTTTTTATATTATCAGGAGCAACGCCTTTTAAATAAAATATTGTAAACCCGAAAGGTGGAGTTAAAAAAGAAGTTTGCAAATTCATTGCAATTAAAATTCCAATCCACAATAAATCGATGTGCATACTAATAAGTAACGGTGCAACAACAGGAACAATGATAAATGTTATTTCAATAAAATCGATAAAGAAACCACTGATAAAAATTACGACCATCATTATTGCAATAAAGTGATTCGGTTCCAGGTTGGAAGATATTATTAAATTTGTAAGATATGTATCTCCATGCAAGCCTCTGAAAACAAGTCCAAATGCAGCAGCACCAACCAAGATCATAAACACCATACTTGTTAAAGAAGTAGTTTTTAACATTACTTCTTTTAAAATTTTTATAGTGAATCTTCTTCTAAAAATGGTAAGTAACGTTGCCCCGAAACCGCCTACTGCCGCAGCTTCCGTTGGAGAAGCTATACCTGCAAATATAGAACCCAATACTGCAACAATTAATATAAAAGGAAGTAAGAATGCCGAAAGAATAATCTTAAATTTTTTATTCGATCGAAATTCTTCTAATTGTTTCTTCGGCATAGCCGGAACAGTTTTGGGTTTAAATATTGCAAGAAATACAATCCAAAGAAAAAACAAAAGAACCAAAATTAAGCCGGGAATTACAGCAGCAATAAACAAATTACCAACCGGTACATTTAACACACTACCCAAAAGTACAAGCACTATACTGGGAGGGATTATTTGTCCCAAAGTACCCGAAGCCATAATTATCCCGGTTGAAGATTCGGGAGAATAACCCCGTTTTAACATAACCGGTAGAGCAAACACTCCCATTGTTACAACAGTTGCCCCGACAATGCCTGTGGATGCACCCAATAAAGTACCTACTATTAAAACGGATATTGCCAAACCTCCTCTTAGCTTTCCAAAAAGTAAAGCCATTGTTTCAAGTAGTTCTTCCGCAATTCCCGATCGCTCCAACATGACCCCCATAAAAATAAAAAGTGGAACTGCCAGTAAAACATAATTTGACATTATTCCCCAAATTCTAAGCGGAAGAAGATAGAAATAACTGAATCCAAAAATAATCAGTCCAAAAATTACCGATATGCCTCCCAAAGTAAATGCAACCGGGAAGCCCATCAAAAGGAAAATTAGGACTATTAAAAAGAAAATTAGGGGAAGTATTTCCATCAGCCTTTTTCGATTGATTTATTGCCGGATGATATTAAGGTAAGGAATGATCTGAATGCAAGTGCAATTGCCTGCAGCAATAATAAAAATATTGAAAGCGGAATAACAGCCTTTAAAATATATCTCGCCGGTAAACCTCCGGCATCGGGGGAGGTTTCTCCCATAATAAAGGAATTAATAACAAAATTTTTAGATGCTAAAATTGCCACAACACAGAACGGAATTAAAAATACTACCGAACCGAATAAATTAACAAAAGCTTTTTTCTTCTCCGACATTCTTGTGTAAAACACATCAACCCTGACGTGTTGGTCGGTTTTTAATGTATAAGCAGCAGATAGTAGAAATATAATTGCAAACAAATGCCATTCAAACTCCTGAAATCCTACGCTGCTTTCCTTTAAAAAATAACGAACAAATACATCGTAAGTGACAACGAGAGTTAGTAATGCCGTGAGCCAAGATACCCAATTGCCTATCTTCTCATTTAGGTTATCTACAAATTTTATATATGCTGTAATAAATTTCATTTACTCAATAATTAGAATGCATTAATATAATGCTTAATCTCCGGTTTTTCTTTTGGGTGAAATAAAATAGTAACCACATCAAACCTGCAATCAATATCGTCAATTTGTTTTTCATAAAGATATGAATCTGCAATTTTTCTTAATTGTCCCATTTTACTTTTTGTCAACGCATAAATAGGGTCGCCGAAATTTAAATTGGTCCTTGATTTCACTTCCACAAAAACCAGGTTCTTGTTTTCGTTATCCCTGCAAATTATATCAATTTCTCCTTTTCCGTAGCGGTAATTTTTCTCAATTATTTTATAATTTTTTTTCAATAAATATTTTGCCGCTAATTCTTCCCCCTTGTTTCCTATTTTCTTTTTGTCGGACATACTCAGATATTAATCTCAAAATTTGAATAGTAATAATCAGGTAATATTTTTTTTAAAAAAGATTTTCTGTGCAGTGGCGAAGGTCCGTATAATTTTACGGCATTTATATGTTCCCTGGTTGGATAACCCTTGTTCTTAGCCCACAAATATTGGGGAAAGTATAGGTCAAGTCTTTTCATAATTCTGTCTCTAACTACCTTTGCAACTATGGAAGCAGAGGCAATAGCGAATGATTTCGAATCTCCTTTTACTACAGCTATACTATTTGTATTTGACTCGAATGTTTTATTGCCGTCTATTAAAATCAAATCAGGTTTAATATTTAAACGATTTACAGCGGTCTTCATACCCAAAAGTGATGCCTGTAAAATATTTATTTTATCAATCTTACCGTGAGAGATTACGGAAACACCAACACTCAATGCCGAGTGAATAATTTCAGGAAATAATTTATCTCTCTGAATTTCAGTCAATTTTTTAGAATCGTTAACACCCTCAATTTTTTTATCATTAGCAAAAATAACGGATGCTGCAACAACAGGACCTGCAAGCGGTCCTCTACCGGCTTCGTCTGTACCGGCAATAATTTTTATTTTTCTCGAAAGGAAGGAGTTGTCAAAATTTTTCATTAGCCTAAATATATTGCTATTAATCCAAAGACCATGTTTAACTTTAAATACAAACTTACTTTTTTTAGATTTTCAAATGAATCATTTATAAATAATTTATAAAGAATAAAAATTAGAAACGGATTAACTATTATCAAAATAATAAGGAAATATATTAGACCGTATAAATTATAAATGTACGGGTAGAATGTAATAATTATTAATAAAAAAGATGACAATAGTATAATTAATTTTGATGATTTAAAACCGAAAACAGAAGGAAAGCTTCTCATTCCTTGTGCCGTGTCGCCCTTGATGTCTTCCATATCTTTTACAATTTCTCTTCCGAAATTAATCAGCAAAGCAAATACAAACGGTATGTAGCCTGCTCTAATATTACCTGCTGCCGAGGCACCAAGTATAAATGCCGAACCGACAACAACGGCGACAATTACGTTATCCAGTAACACCATTTTTTTAATTATGAATGAGTAGAAAAAGAGAAGAATATTTGTAAAAACGATTATTCCAAAAACGACGGTATTAATTTGATATGAAATTATTATAGAAAGAATTACAAAAATAAGATAGATGATACCGGCGGTGTTTTTGCTCAATTCTCCTTTCGGTAAAACTCTTTCGGGTCTGTTTATTTTATCAATTTCCAAATCAAAAATATCATTGATTATATTGCCTGCGGAAAAGGTCAGTGATTCAGCCACTGCGGCGAAAAAAAGAAGCTGAGAAATGGTGTTTATCTTTAAAGCGATTATGCCGCCAACAATTACTGAAATAAATGTAATTAAAATATTTACCGGTCTGATTATTTTTAATACGGCTTTTAATTTTTTCATTTAACTTTATCTTTTATCCACAACATAAACTAAGAATATTAAAATAACAAAATGAAATTAGTAAAATAACCAGAGCGTATCGAGGCAAGTAGACAGGTCAGATTTGTTTTAATCAGCGAAAGGGGCCCGTCTGGCGCCGAGGCAGGACTTTCGCTCTACACATTAATTTTAAATAACATTGTCTTATTTTGTTTTGGTATTCAAGACTCTTTGATATAAAT
>DRJC01000327.1 GCA_011052365.1 Ignavibacteria bacterium | reverse complement strand
TGCTGCTGTTGACACCTTAGAATCTGAGTTAGTTACAAAAGCTTCAAGGGAATGGCCGGAGTTAGCTAAAAAACTCAAAATTCCTTACGAGAAATGTGGTGCACTGTTAATAGCAATTAATGATGAGCAGAATACACAGTTAGATAAAGTTTATGAAAAAGCTCTGAAAAATGGTGTTACAGATATTCAACAGTTGAGTGCAGAACAAGCACTTGAATTAGAACCTAAAATTACAAAAAATGTTTTAAGAGGCATCCTCATTCCAAGGGAATCCATAGCCGATCCGTTTTCAACTTCAATAGCATTTGCAGAAGTTGCATTAACTAATGGGGTCGATATTCTTCTTGGTACAGAAATTATTGGAATTGAAAATGCAGATGATAAAATTAAAACACTGGTTACGGGTTGTGACAAGAGAATTGATACTAAGATTATTGTAAACGTTGCAGGTATGGGCAGCAGAAAATTAGCTGATCTTTATGAAGGAGAATCATTTGATATCAATCCCCGCCGGGGACAGTTCCTGATATTTGATAAATATAGCCGTTCAGCAATAAATCGTATATTGCTTCCAATACCAACAGCAAAAACAAAAGGTGTATTGGTCATCCCAACTATATTTGGAAATTTAATTGCCGGACCAACCGCAGAAGATTTTGCAATTAATGATAACACAGTAACAGATTCTACTATTGAGGGGTTGCAGACATTATTAGATGGCGCTTCGAAACTGTATCCCGGATTATATGAACAGCCTGTGATTGGTACCTATTCAGGTGTTCGCTGCAATTGCAGCCAAGGGAGTTATTGGATAAGATGTAATGATAATCATCCAGGTATATTAACGGTTTCCGGAATTCGTTCTACCGGATTTACATCTTCACCTGCATTAGCTGAATATTTGATTAGTGAATTGCATACAAAATTAGGGTTAAATCTTGAAGTAAACTCTGCAGCTATAGATAGCCGCTCAGAAAGAAGCTGGCCCGGCTGGTGGAAAAGACCATATTTAAATAATGAATTGTTAAAAGAGTCTCAGGAGTTTGGCAGAGTAATTTGTTATTGCGAACAAATCTCCCTTGGTGAAATTATTCAGCATTTAGATTCTCCGCTAAAACCTCGTACATTGGATGCGATAAAACGCAGAACCCGTGCCCAGACAGGAAGGTGCCAGGGTTTTGATTGTATGGTAACTGTTGCTGAGATTATTTCAAACCACTGTAATATTCCATTAAATAAGATTACAAAGCGAGGCCCTGGAAGTGAGATTATTTCTACCGGAAAACACACAACATCAACAAAGGTGGTGAAATGATTGCAACAAAACATTTTAATGTGCTCATCATTGGCGCCGGACCTGCCGGTATAGGTGCTGCAATTGCATTATCCAAACGAGGAATAAAATCAATAGCTATTATAGAACGCAATGACAAACTTGGAGGAATACCTTCCTTTTACAAGAAGAAAAAAGGCGGCATACGAACATTTGTTAGGTGGTCACGAGGCGGCATTCCGGTTTTCGGTGAAGATTATGCAAAATGGCTTGAAAAGCAATTAGTAAAAACAAAAGTACAAATTGAGTTACAAAGCCAGGTTTGCAACATAGATGCAAAAAAGAAAATATTGACTTTAGTGAATAACGAAAAAAGAGAGGTAAACTATTCTGCGGATGCAATAATAATGGCTTGTGGTTCAAGAGAAGAAACACCTGCTGAGCGAGGCTGGCTTGCTGGTTCCAGACCGGTAAGAGTACTTTTTACTAAACAATTGCTTCGCCTGTTAGATGGTAACCATTTATTACCGATGAATAATCCTCTTATTATTGGTTCCGATATAATAGGTTATGCGGTAGCGGCAAAGTTAAAAGCAGCAGGTGCATCGGATGCAATTATAGTTGATAACTGCAGTAAACCAAAATGCGGATTCTTTGAACGTCTTTATTTCCGAATGTGGAGCAATCCGAATTATAAGGGATTAAGTGCAAAATCAATTGAAGTAATAGGAAACAAAACTGTTACGGGAGTAATGTTTAACGGCGAAAATATTACGTGCGATGGCATTGTTGTTTGTGGGGTGCTTATTCCTAATAGCGAGCTTGCACTAAATGGTAATATAAAAGTAGAACTTCATTCAAGGCAACTTGTTGTGGTAAAAGATTATCAATTGTCTGAGTCAGGTTGGTTTGCAACGGGTAATATGCTGGGTGGCTTTCATGGGGCTGAATGGTGCTATTTTAATGGTCGGCGTGTTGCTCGAACGGTGACAAATTATCTTTCGAATAAACCTATGAATTTGGAATTTAAGAATGAAAAAAGATGATGCATCCAGTGAAGATGTAAAAATTGTAGAAGCATTAAACTATAAACAGGAATTAAAACGAAGCCTGAAACTATTCAGTTCTTTTGCCATTGGTTTCTCATTTATTTCAATTACTACCGGTATTTTCACAAATTATAAGTTTATTATCCAAACCGGTGGACCGGTAGGAATATGGTCATGGCCAATTGTTATTGCCGGTCAATTATTGGTTGCATTAATTTTTGCTGAACTTGCCGGAATTATTCCTATAAGTGGTTATTCCTATCAATGGATAAAAAGATTATCTACTCCCTTCCTTAGTTGGATTACCGGATGGATCTCATTTTGCTTTCTTATTTTAGTCATTCCGGCTGTTGATTGGGCGTTTGCATTGGTTTTCGCAGGATTATTAAATATTCCAATTTCAGATCAAAGTATCAAAATTATTGTTATGGTTACAATTATAGTGCAAGTAACCTTTAATATACTAAGTATAAAATTAACATCTCTTATTAATAACGGTGCCGTATTTACTGAAATAATAGGAATAGTTGGTTTAACAATATTTTTATTCGTTGCTGCATTTAAAAGTAATGTAGATCCTTCCATTCTACTAAGCACTGGAAATGCTGCAAAAGGAACATCTTATATCGCTCCTTTCCTTCTAACTATGTTAATGGGTTCTTTTACAATTGTAGGATTTGAAGCAGCTGCAAATTTGAGTGAAGAAACAGTAAATGCGCGTAAAACAGTTCCCAAAGCAGTTTGGTCTTCAGTTGCATTGGCGGGAATTTTTGGCATGTTTTTTTTGATAGCCTCAGTCATGGCGATTCCAAATCTTAATGATGTCCTGAACTCAGATAATCCTCTTTCTTATATCATAGTTACAACCCTCGGTAATGTCGTCGGCAAATTATTTTTAGTAATAGTTGGCGTTTCAATTTTTGCCTGCGGTTTAGTTATTACTACTTCTGCGGGACGCCTAATATACGCTATGGCGCGAGATAAGGCATTCTTTTTTAGCCGGTATTTTAAAAAAATCTTACCAAAAACAAAAACGCCTGCGGCAGCTACTTTCTTTATTCTTATTTTATCTTTAATCTCTACCTATTTTGCTGAATCACTGACAGTACTCGTTGCCGCTACAGCTTTATTGCCGGCACTAATTTATCTCATTACAGTTGTTACGTATGGACTTACCAGAAAAAATGTGAAGTTTAGAGCAGACAGTTTTACGCTTGGTAAATTTTCAAAACCGGTTTTAATCTTTGCTGTATTATGGCTCATTCTCGAAATTGGCATCCTCACAATACCGGAAGAATTTCACACTTCGACGATTGTTTCCGGCTTAATGATAATTGTTGGTGTTATCAGTTATTTTCTATTTTTTAGGAGTAGGTTAGTAAAAAGAAGTAGATTAGTAGAATGACAAAGAAATATTACATGGGCATTGATCAGGGCACAACCGGGACAACTGTATTAATATTTAACGAAGAGTGGAATATTTGTGGGAGGGGTTATTCAGAACACAAACAGTATTACCCTAAACCTGGATGGGTGGAACATGACCCGATTGAAATATGGAATAAAACAAAAGAATCTGTTGTAGCGGCTTTATACCAGGCAAGAATAAAAGCTAAAGATTTGAGAGCAATTGGAATAGATAATCAGGGTGAAACCTGTATGGTTTGGGATAAGAACACCGGAAAACCCTTATACAATGCTATCGTTTGGCAGGATAGAAGAACCGCCAGGATAGCCGATGAGTTGAAAGACAAATATGGGGACCTTATTACTCAAAAAACGGGCTTAACGATTGATGCTTATTTCTCTGCCTTGAAAATAAAATGGATATTGGATAATGTAAAAAATGCCTGGAATAAAGTTGATAAAGGAGTTTTATTGGTTGGAACATTAGATACATGGTTGCTATGGAAAATGACAGGTAACAATATATACATTACGGACTCTTCTACTGCATCCAGAACAATGTTATTTAATCTTCAAACGAATCAATGGGATGATGAAATCCTTAATATAATAGGAATCCCGAAGTCTATTCTTCCTGAAATAAAAAGTAGCGCTGAAATTTATGGTTATACATCAACGGATTTTATGGATGCAAAAATTCCAATTGCCGGAAGTGTTGTTGATCAGGCAGCGGCACTAATTGGTCAGGCTTGTTTCGATAAAGGTTCTGTAAAAACCACTTATGGAACCGGTTGCTTTATGCTGATGAATACAGGAAGTCAAACTATTTATTCCAAAAACGGGTTAATTACAACAGCAGTTTGGAGTATAGACAAAAAAGTTACATATGCATTGGATGGTGGTGTATATATTGCCGGTGCTGCTATTCAATGGCTTAGGGATTGTCTTAAAATTATTAATAGTGCTGATGAAACCGAAGCGTTGGCTAAATCAGTATCAGATTCAGGGGGTGTGTATTTTGTTCCTGCTTTTACAGGATTAGCTGCACCATATTGGGATCAATATGCAAGAGGTATGATGATAGGATTAACAGGAGGTACTACAAGAGCACACATTGTTAGGGCAACTCTGGAAGCAATTACTTTTCAGGTTGCGGAGAATTTAGAAGTTATGCGAAACGATTCCGGTTTTAGTATCGATACAATGCGGGCTGATGGAGGTGCAGTTGTTAATGAATTTCTAATGCAGTTTCAAGCTGACATATTAGGAATTCCTGTTGATGTACCTGTGATAAACGAAACTACTGCATTAGGTGCTGCATACTTAGGTGCTTTGGGAATAGGAGATTTTAATTCTGTTGAAAACATAAACAGTATTTGGAAGCTGAACAAAAGATACATACCCTTAATGGGTGACGACGAGAGAAATACGTTAATTGTAAAGTGGAAAAAGGCAGTACAACGCTCTATGAAATGGATTGAATCATAATAATTATGCGTTTGATTATATCAACATTAAAATTATAATGTATTTAAAACAAAAGTGTTTTTACTTTTTTAACTACTCTACATAGACAGAATAATCGAAAACAAATTATGGGAAGATACTAAAGAAATGGTTTGTCTTAAATAGTAATTACAAAAAAATAGGAAACAATTTTTTAATTTTTAAAGGAGAAATAAAATGATCGGGAAAAATTTAACAGTATTATTTTTAACTCTTGTTCTGTTTGGT
>DRJC01000326.1 GCA_011052365.1 Ignavibacteria bacterium | reverse complement strand
TTTGCTTTAGGTGTAGCTTTTGCTTTAGTTACCTTTTTAGGAGCAACTTTTTGAGCTGGAAAGACTGCATCGGCTGCTGTTTTAGACACTTTAAATTTAAGCGCTTTTTTAGCAGGGATTACCATAGTTGCACCTGTGGCCGGATTCCTTCCCATTCTTCTTTTTCTATTTACTACTTTCAATTTTCCTAAACCAGGAAGTACAAAAGATTTTTTTGCTTCCTTGTATGCTAAGGTAGTAAGTTCATTTAAAAAATCACCAGCTAATTTTTTAGTGGTATTTGTTTTTTTGGAAAGGTGTGCGATGATTTCGCCTTTGGTCATTGGTTTTGAAGCCATGATATGAACCTCTATATTAATGTTAATGTTTATTACATAGTTAAAATATATAATAATATTATAAAAACAAACAGATAACTAAAAATCTTTTTAATATTAATTACTCTTTTCCCCCTATTATTATTGAGCCAATCACTAATTATGATATTTCACTAATGCGTTTTATCCTAATTTTATATCGTCTTTTTGTTATTATTACTTTTTTTTATTTGTCTACGTTATAAGTGTTTGTTATATTTTTGTATGAACAAAAATTCACTTTTATTTTTTCTGCTAATATTTTTGTATGCTTTTAGCAACGCATTTTCAAGCACTATATCATTTCCTCAAGACTCATTAAATACAACTGCAATAAAGGATAATAAAGCAATAGTAGACACAATCATCCCGCTGCATTCATCCTTTCTATACTTAAATAGCTACAAGATATCTAATAATCAGATAGAGCAAATTGATTATCGATACACCGGAGACATTTTAAAAAAATCTCCTTTTAACTATACAATTGATTTCGGTTTTATAGGACAGCCCAACATTTCAGCGATTTACGGTGTGGGACAAAACGGTATTAATTTTATGAAGGATGGTATATTAATTAATAATAGGTATTCAAACTTTGCTGATTTGAATAACGTGCAAACAGAAATAATTGATTCAATTGAGATTGTTCCGTATCCGAGAGGATTCCTTTACAGTCCATATAATAACCCGGTCAGTGTAAATATTATTAGCAAGGATTTTGTAACAACCGTTCCTTATTCAAATATTAAATATTATCAAGGACCTAACGGAGAAGCACTTACCGATGTGTATTTTAATTTAATGCTGTCAAAGAAAATTAATTATTCATTTGATATAACAAACAGGAAAAAAGATGATAGATATTTTAATTCTATTTTCAGTTATTGGCAGGGAACTTTTAAATTAAAATATTTAAAATCAAATAAATTTAATATTGTCGGCACGTATAATATTGAAAAATCAATAGTTGGTTTGAATGGAGGCGTTGATACAGACAGTATCCGTGTTATTACATCAGATATAAACAGCCTACTTTATAATCCTGTTTCTGCACCGGTTAAATTTGTGGATAGGAGTAAAGAATTTAGAACACATAATTTTAATATAAAATTATTAGCTAAATTTTCTAATTCGCTTAAAAGTGATATCTCACTTTATTATAGATTCAGTAACGAAAAAATTGTACAAACTTATAATACACCTCTGCTTAACTCAACGAATAATGAAAAACTATACGGTTTTATATTTAATAATAAATATAAAAATGAAATCTTCAATTTAAATTTCTTAACAGGTTATGAATCAGCCGACATCATTTCAGATTCAACATTAGATAGTATTACAGTCGACAGGTCATTTCAGTCAGCTAATTATTTTGCATCTTTAATTCTATCTAAACAATTTATTAGCGGCACAATTACACCTTCTGTCTTTTATAAATACCTACACTCTACTTCAAATAATATTACTAATAATCGAAGCGGTTTCGGTGCGGATATAATATTTAAAATTAATTATAAGACAAATATTTATTTGGGTTTTTCATCATTTAAAAATGAATTCACAAATAATTACACAAAAAATTTTGAAGCAAGAATTAATTATACCGACAATAAATTTGTAATGAGTGCAGGTGCATTTTTTAGAAAAGATTTTTATCAACCGGTAAACATTTATACAACAAAAATCTTTTTTAAGGAACAATTGTCATTAAAAGGTTTTTCCGCAAAACTAAATTTTAAGTCGGGTGATTTTTCAATTGAAAATAGAGGTGAAATTTATAACAGTTCATCCGGTACCGGTAGTTTTTTGTGGGTGGTCCCAAAAAATATATTTACTTCCGGTTTGTATTACACTAATTATGTTTTTAAAAATAATATGTTGTTAAAGGTAGGAATTATTTTTACTCATAATGGAGTACGAAAAGTAAGTTATAACAATTCATCTACTGCTACTGTACCGTCATTTAATAGGTTTGACCTACGTCTTTCGGGTATTATTCAGAAGGTTGCAACAATTTATTTTACTTGGGAAAATTTAACCGGCAAACAATATTTTATAGTCCCTTATTACCCTATGCCCGGAAGAAATATCCGCTTTGGTATTTCATGGAAATTATTTAATTAATAATATCTTTTAGAAGATTAAACCATGCTTTTCACGGATAAAAAGAATATTTTCATTTACATTTTGCTTGCCGGTTTGGTTACTGAATTATATTATTTAGCCTTTCTGATATTTAATGATAAAGATATTTCTCTTTATATGTTTATCTATCTTGAAACCTTTTTAATAATGCTTTTATCATTTTACTTTGTTAAAAACTTAAACACAGATATTACGGACGAAGAAAATAAAAAGGTAAATAAACATAATTTTATTTTAAAGTTTTTTTCAAAAGCACTAAAAATTGAAAACCCCGGAAGATTAAAACTACCTCTTACAATAATATTTTTAGGGCTTTTATTCAGGTTAACACTTTTCCCTACTTCGCCGACAACTTCAAATGATGTTTACAGGTATTTGTGGGAGGGAAAAGTTTTGGCTACAGGACATAATCCCTTTACAACGGCTCCCAATGATACATCATTAATTCCTTTAAGGGACGAAGTATATAATAAAGTTACTTTTAAAGAAGTTCCTGCTATTTACCCGCCGGTCTCCCAGTTGGCATTTGTAGCAGGTTACTATATTAAAAAAAATAGTGTGACGGCTTTAAAATTAATATACCTGTTGTCCGAATTAATAACACTTCTTGTCTTGTTAAAATTGCTCT
>DRJC01000325.1 GCA_011052365.1 Ignavibacteria bacterium | reverse complement strand
TAGCATTCTTAAATCGTTGTGAATAGTAAACAAGTGAAGCAGAAAGTTTTTTGTCGGTTAGTTTTATTTCTATAAATTGTGTGGGCTTGCCGTCTACTACTATAACAAAGTCAATTTCTTTTCCGTCTTTATTTCTTACATAGTTTAAGGCCACATCTCTGCCTTTTGCATCAACTAAATATTGGGTATTTTTAAGAAGAGAAGCAGCAACCGTATTTTCTAGTTTTATACCTTCGTTACCCTTAATAAAAGAAGTATCATAAAAATATACTTTAGGTTCTTTTAAAATTGACCTTGCAATATTTTTGTGATACGGACGAATTATAAAAATAATGTACAAACTCTCTAAAATTTGAATATACTTTTTTATTGTGTTCGGAGAAACTTGCA
This sequence comes from Ignavibacteria bacterium, assembly GCA_011052365.1. GTDB lineage: Bacteria > Bacteroidota > Ignavibacteria > Ignavibacteriales > Ignavibacteriaceae. Next base: position 2,522 of record DRJC01000325.1, on the reverse strand, counting down.
AATCTTCAGACAAAGCAAGATAAGAAAGAGGCGAGCCTACTCGATTTCTGAGTAATTCCAATAAATGTTTTATTGCTTGTATTTCAAGAATTCTACTGTACTCTAAAATGTCTTCCCGTATTAAATCCGTGTAATATTGTTTTTTCCATCTTGAAGCAAATTCCAAAGCTTCTTGTTCACTCTTCTCAAAACTGTTTAGAAGCGGTTCGGGGAAACCGCCGTAGTTGCTTAACCTTTCAATTATCTCAAATGAAGGTAATTTATCCTTTAGTTCCTTTACAGATAATGGGTGCAACCGCAAGTGAAAATATCGTCCGGCGAGCGATTCCCCGCTTTGCCTGAATGTTTCCAAGCTCGCACTTCCTGTTACTAAAATCGATTGACCAGGAGGATGGGAATCGTAAATTCCCTTAAGAAAGACTTTCCAGTTTTTCATTTTATGAATTTCATCGAAAACCAACAAATCCGAATTAACTCTCCAACTCATTTCATTTATTATTTTTCTGTCGTTGATATTATCAAAGTTTAAATACTGCGGCTTGGAAAACTTTTCCATAATTTGTTTGGCAAGATATGTTTTACCAACCTGTCGGGGACCAGTGATGAAAACCATCTTACTTTTTATGTCATTCAATATTTGATTAAATAAATATCTTTTCATATCGTAAAACTCGCACAATATTGCAAAATAGTCAAGACTATTCTGCAAACCGTTGCATATTAGTCGGGTTTTTGTTGGAAATTAAAATTAGAAAAGAGGAATCCGGTCTGTTAGTTGACGGACTGGGTTTCCAATAATAGAGTTACGTTAAAAACTTTTTCACAATCTCTTCAACTTTATTTAGTGCATCCGGAATTGCTTTTACGTCTTTGCCGCCTGCTGTTGCAAGGTGGGGTCTTCCGCCACCGCCACCGCCGACAAGCTTTGCAAGCTCGCCCACAATTTTTCCGGCGCTTAAGTTTTTTTCTTTTATCAGGTTGTCGGAAACTACGCAAACAATTCCGACCTTACCTTCAATATCCGCAAACAAAACACCGACCGCATTTTTACTTTTGTTTCTTAGTTCATCACCAAAAGATTTTAATTGCTCAACGCTTTCGGCATTTACCTGGGATTTGTAAATATTTATTTCTCCCATTTTAACAGGCGTATCAAGCAACGATGAAATTTGTCCGAGATTTCCCTTTAATTTTAATTTAGAGATCTCTTTTTCAATTTTCCTTTTTTCTTCTGCAAGTTCGGCAAGTTTTTCTTCTTTGTTTTTTAATTGTTCTATTTGCCGATTGATATACCGCTCCACACCTGCACCAGTAACGGCTTCTATTCTCCTCACACCGCTGGAAATGGAGGATTCGCTGATTATTTTAAACAAACCGATTTCAGATGAATTATGTACGTGCGTACCGCCGCAAAATTCCATTGTAAAATCACCGAACTGAACAACGTTAACTTTATCACCGTATTTGTCGCCGAAGAACATTAGTGCGCCCATTTTTTTTGCTTCTTCAAATGGTGTGTCCCTGTGATGCTGAAGAGGAATATTTCGTCTAAGCTGTTCGTTAACCAGGGTTTCAATATCTTTTAACTCCGAATCCGAGACCTTTGAAAAATGGGTAAAGTCAAAACGAAGTCTGTCCGGACCGACATACGAGCCCGCCTGGTGAACGTGAGTACCTAAAACTTGACGCATTGCCGCATGCATAAAATGAGTTGCAGTGTGATTGCGCATAATATCCCATCTTCTTTTTTCGTTAACTTTTGCAAGCGTATCTGTCCCGGGTTTTAAGTTGCTGTCGTCACCTGTTTCGATTATGTGAATTATTTCATTGTCTATTTTAGTAACATCAATCACGCTGTAATTATTATCTTCAACGATTAAACTTCCCAAGTCGTCAATCTGCCCGCCGGCTTCTACGTAGAATGGTGTTTTGTCCAAAATAATTAGTTCGTTTTCCCCTTCCTTTTTCCTTCCGATTATTTTTGAGTTTGTTTTCAGTTCGTCATATCCTGTAAAGAGAGTTTCTTTTTTGTCCATCAATTCAAAGCCTTCCAGGCTTTCCGTTGAAATATTAACGGAAGCGAATTTATCTTTTGATGCTTCTCTTCCCCTTTGTTTTTGGGAGTTCATTAATTCTTCAAATCCCTTCTCGTCTATTTCTAAACCAATTTCTTTAGCCATTACATTTGTCAAATCGACAGGGAAACCGTAAGTATCGTAAAGCATAAAAAGGTCTTTCCCCGGAATTGTTTTCTCATTTTTCTTTTTCAAATCTTCAACTATTTGCCCGAAGAGGTCTATTCCCCTGTCCAGTGTTTTATTGAAACTTTCTTCTTCTGCTTTTATTATCTTCTCAACGTATTTCTGTTTCTCTTTTATCTCGGGGAAAACATTACTCATTTCTTGTACGAGTCTTTCAACTAACTTGAATAAAAACGGTTTTTTTAATTCGAGTTTTCTTCCGTACCGTGCGGCTCTTCTTAAAATTCTCCTCAACACATAACCGCGCCCTTCGTTGCCGGG
>DRJC01000324.1 GCA_011052365.1 Ignavibacteria bacterium | reverse complement strand
TTAATTTTCGCTTAATCATCAACTATCTTTATGTTATTTTGCAATCTGATTGCAAATTTACATAACTTATTATTAATAATCTATCAAAAATTCATTAACGGCATTTATAAACTCTTTAGGATTTTCAATGTGAGTGTTGTGTCCTGCATTATTTATAATCGAATGTTTTGAATCGGGCAGCTCTTTTGCCATTTCTTTATTTATTTCTGAAAACTTTTGGTCGAATTCTCCGGTAATAAGAAGAGTGGGTATTTTTATATCCTTTAAATTATCCAATAAACAAGGCATACTTCCCGTGCCGAAACCCAACAGCGAATTTATAAGACCTGTTTTTTTGTTCTTCCTTTTTTCGTTTTTTATCTTATTTAATTTTTCTTCGGGTAGTTTTTTAAGTGAATCAAAAAGATTTTTATTCAACCAATGTTCTACAAATTCATCAATAGAATGTGCCTTTATAAATTCCGTTAATTCTTTGTCTTGTTTTTTCCGAACTTCTCTTTCCGTTTTATCCTTTATTCCGTAAGTGGAACTTTCCAGAATTAATCCTTCAAGTATATTTGGATATTTTTTTTCAAAAGACAGCGCAAGTCTGCCACCCATCGAATAACCGCAAAGTATAAATTTCTTTTCTGCAAAATTTTCTGTTACTTTTTTTATTTGTTCTATTAGGGGATCTACCCTGTAGTATTTCAATTCATCCGGGCAATCACTTTTACCGTGTCCAATTATATCAATCGAAAGAGGGATGAAATTCTTATTTATAAATGGGATAATATTGCTCCAATCCACAGATGAGCCTGTAAATCCGTGGAGAAAAAAAATGTAAGTCTTATCAGGTGATAATAAGGAAGGAGTTTCAATGTTCAGGTTTACATTGTCAAACTTAACAATCAAAGGGTTTGCCTTACTTTGTCCCAGTATTGTTTTCTTATTTTTAAGGATTGGTCTGAATCTGTTTTTAATTCAAGTACTTGAGTGTTTTTATTTCTAATTGCCGTATTAAAAGAATTCCTAAAATGATTCCAGTTTTTTATTAAAGTATGTTTAACTCCAAATCCTTTTGTTAATTCGGCAAAATTTAAATTGTGCGGTGTTAAAAAATATTTTTCAAAAACATCTTTATATTTTGAAATCGGAAGAATTCTAAAGATTCCACCACCGTTATTATTTATTAAAATAATTGTAAGAGGGGTGAAATTTTTCCTTGCTTGTAGGAGTCCATTCAAATCGTAATAAAAAGCAATATCGCCTGTCAATAAAACTGTAGGTTTTTTACTTCTTTTCGAGATGCCCATTGCAGTTGATATTATTCCATCAACACCACTGGCTCCTCTATTATTAAAAACGGTAATTTTCTTATTAGTATTTGAAGCAAAATAATCAAAGTCTCTAATAGGCATGCTGTTTGAAAGCATTATATTTGATCCTGCGGGGATTAAATCAAGAACTTCTTTTACTATTCTGCTTTCAATAGGATATTTTGCTTTTGAAATAATTTTATTTTTTATTTTTTCGGTTATTGTATCTGCATTAACAAATGAATTTAACCATTCACTTTCAATTTGTTTTTTGTTCATCCTGTTAATTATTTCATCACAAAATGCTGATGGAAGATATTTAAAAGAAGCTGTTGTGTTATTTGAAGGGTCAAAGATATCTCCGAATTTATTAATTAAATATTTTTGACATTTAATTTTTGTAAGGTAATTTTCCAATCCTTTTGAGGTAACAGTTCTGCCGAAATGCAGTATGATATCGGGTCTGTGCTTTTTAGAAAATTCTTCACTTCTCAAAATAGCATCATAATTTGAAATTATATTTTTCTTTGAGTGAGCATTAAATCTTAACTGCGAAACACCATCGGCAAGAACCGGGTAATTTAATTTATCAGCAAGCCGAACCACTTTTTTGTGGAAACCCCCCGTGTAATTTTCAGGTCCTACTATAATAATACCTTTCTCAAAACTATTCAGTGTAACAATTAAATCATTAAAAAGCTTTTTATAAGAAATAAAATCATCTTTGTTTTTAGCGGGCTGACCAATTATTGATTTTTTACTTTGTGCTATTTCGTTTATGGCATTACTAATTTGATGAGTGAAAGCATCAGGCTCAAAGGGTTTATTAAAAGGAAAATTTAAATGGATAGGTCCTGGATTTTTATGCAGAGAAATATCAATGGCTTTGTGAGCAGTTTTTCTCACACTTTTAATTTTATCAGCATTTATATGAGGCATTCCCATATCCTTAAAATAGCGGATGTGATTAGCATAAATATTCTGTTGATTTATTGTTTGATTAGCACCGCGTTCAAAAAAACCGGGTGGTCTGTCTGCCGTGCAAACAATTAACGGGATCCTTTGTTTATAAGCTTCAATAATAGCCGGGTAAAGTTCAGCTGTGGCTGTTCCTGATGTTGTAATTAATGCTACGGGTTCATTTTTAACTTTGGCTAAACCCAATGCAAAAAAAGCAGAACTCCTTTCATCAATTAACACATATTTCTTTATCTTCTTATTTTTAGCAAAGGCAATTGTTAATGGTGTGTTACGTGAGCCGGGGGAGATGCAAGCATGCTTTAGCCCGTTTGCTACAAGTTCATTTACGAATGCTGTAGACCAAATAGTGTTTTTATTTACGTTAATTTTTTTCATCAAATAAATTGAGGATTGCTTTAAGTTTTATTTCTGTTTCCTCAAATTCAGTATTTGGATTGGAACTTGCAACTATTCCGCTACCGGCAAATGCAGTTAATTCTTTTTCATCCGTGACAGCGGATCTTAATGCAACGGTAAATTCACCCTCGTTATAAAAGTTAAACCAGCCAACAACACCCGAATACATACCTCTTTCATAATCCTCTAATTCATTTATTATTGAGAAGGCTTTTTTTCTGGAAACACCACATATTGCAGGAGTAGGATAAAGTTTCATTAAAAGATCAAAAGGTGTAAAACCGTTTTTTAATTTTGCCGATATCCTGCTGTGCAGATGTTGTATGTTATTAAGTTTTTTAATTCCATATTTATTTTGTATCTCAAAATTTTCCGTAGTGTTTTCAATTGAATGTTTTATGTGATCAATTACAAAGTTATGTTCGTTAATATCTTTTTGGCTGTTCAATAATTTTTCTTCAAAATATTGGTCTTCTTTATCGTTAATACCTCTTGGGGCAGAACCGGCTAAGGCATCAATCTCAACCATACCGTTATTAAATTTTGCAAGGCGTTCCGGCGTGGCACCAAAAAAGAAAGAATTATTGTTATGAAAAATAAAAAAGTGGCACGAAGGGAAATTGGTAATCAGCTTTTTATGAATATCACTCCAATTTGGTTTATGCTTAAGTTTAAGTGAAATTTTACGTGATAAAACAACTTTGTCTATTTCTTTTTTTCGTATCAAATTTAATATGCTGTCAACTTTATTTATCCAGTCTTGTTTTTCGGCTTTACCGTTTGAGTTAATTTTATTTTCAAATATGTTATTGTTTGAAAAATCAACTTGTGTTGCTTCGAATAAATTGTTCAAATCATTTTGAATAGTGGCTAATATTTTATCAATTTCTTTAACTGAATCATAAAATGTATTGAAAATTAATCCCGAAAAATTTCCTTTCTTTATGAATAAATATTTCGGTATAAACCAGTTGGATCCGTTAAAATCATTCCAAAGTTCAGAGTTGCTGTTCGTTAAAAATTTCATTCCTCCCACAAAAAGTGGAATTTCTTTTGATAATTCTTTTCCCCAGTTTTCTATTGTGTTTTCGCGGAGTTCGTTTATAAAGGGAAATATTTTTGCCGCATTATTTTTTATATCGTCGGTAAACGAATAAGTTGAATCAAAGGCTAAAATTTCAAAATTCTCATCGGGTTTTTCAAATATAAAAGAAGGAGTAAATAACCTGACCTTTTCAAAAATTATATTAAAATTTATGTTCTTATTCGGATAAACAAAACTAACCAATGTGTTTTTGTTAAGTTTTGCTTTAGATGTACTTATCTTTTCGGCATGAAATATTTTGAACGATTCAATAAAACCAGTAATAATATCTTTCATCAAAATAACTTAGTTGTAAAACACAAATATAACTTTTAGTAAGTAAGATTTCAATTTTAG
>DRJC01000323.1 GCA_011052365.1 Ignavibacteria bacterium | reverse complement strand
TTAATTTTTTTTGCTATTTCTTCGTATGCTTCTTTGTTCAGGTATTTAAAAGCAAGGTCTTCTAACTCCCACTTTACTTGTCCAAGACCAAACCTGTTTGCAAACGGAGCATATATTTCCAACGTTTCCTGGGCAATTCTTCTCTGCTTATCGGGATTCACAAAATCAAGGGTTCGCATATTGTGCAGACGGTCTGCAAATTTTACTAATATAACCCGGATATCTTTTACCATTGAAAGAAGCATCTTCCGATAATTTTCTGCCTGCTTTATTTCCTGCCCCCTAAATATCCCGCTGATCTTTGTAACTCCGTCAACAATATCGGCAACTTCTTTACCGAACTCCCTACTTATAAGGTCTAAATCAAATTCGGTATCTTCAACAACATCGTGTAATAAAGTACTTGCAACGGTAATATCATCTAAGGGAAATTCTTTGGCTACAATTAAAGCAACTTCGTAAGGATGTGTATAATAAGGTTCACCGGAAGCACGTACATTATTCTTGTGTGCTTCTATAGCAAATTCAAGACTCTTCACGATTAATTTTTCATCTACCGTAGGTAAATTATTCCGGCAGGCTTCTAAAAGGTTGTCGCGAAGTTTTTCATATTTACTTGTTGTTAATTTCATTTGCTCTAATTATCCAAATTCTTTTCTTATTTATGACTATAAAATGAAAGAATCAAGTTATTTATCTGTGAGTCGAATCTATTACATAATTATTCATTTAAAAGAGAATCCCTAAGATTCTTCACTCTTTCAAGTCTATTATCCAATTTATCCAATACATATTCGGAAAGATTTTTCATATTTAATATTTCATTTGTTAAATCCAACGCAGCCTTTTTATTTCCGAGTCTATTTTCTAATTGAGCGATTAAATGAAGCAGCACAATTTTTTGATAACCATTCAAGCCCTTCATAGATTCATAATCATTTAATATTTGTTTATAAACATATATCGATTTATTCATATCAACAGATTCATAAGCTCTTGCCAACGCCCATTTAAATAACCTACTTTTAGGATATTTTGTAAGAATTTTATTAGCCAGATTTATAGCTTTTTGATATTCTTTTTTATCAATATATATCCAAAGCAGTGAATTGACTGCCAAATAGTTTGAATGTCTTGATTTTGCAATTGCCAATTTTAAATATTTAACTCCTAAGTTTCGTTCGTCACTTACCATGGGCAAAAAACTACCCTTTTTACTTTTCCAATACTTAAAAGTGCCTATGGCTGTATATGCTTCATAAAAAGTAGAATCCAAAATTACACATTTTTCAAAATTCTTAATTGCATCGTATCCGTTTGATAAAGCAGAAAGCCAATTACTTGCAAGCCCTTTAACATAAGCATAATAACCCTCGGCGAGAGCTAATGTATATAATCTTAAAATAGATTTGGGTTTTTGTTTGTAATTTTCTTCTGCAATATTTTTTGCTTCTTCCAATAAATTTGATATATAATCCCATTTATATTCATCACCACGGTCAAATGATTTGGAAATAGAAACTACTGCAAGATAAATCTTTCCCAATGGGTTTACTTTGTCCAATGAATCTAATTCATTAAAATAATTTTCCGCCTTATCATAATTCTGCAAGATTATTGAATTTATTCCGTTTGTTATGAGGGAATCGGTTTTTGCAGGTAAAAAATTTTGTGCAGAAACTGCGATGGGAAAAACCGATATTAAAATAAATGGAAATAATACCTTATAATGTACCAAACGTTCTATCCCCCGCATCGCCTAACCCCGGTAAAATATATCCATTTTCATTTAATTCTCTATCGAGAGACGCTCCATAAATTTTTACTTCCGGATGCTTAGTTTCTAATAATTCTACTCCTTCGGGAGCAGCAACCAAACAAGCAAAGGTAATATCTTTAGCCCCTCTCTTTTTAAGAAATGAAATTGCAGCTGCTGAACTTCCACCAGTAGCAAGCATCGGGTCAAGCAGTAAAATTTTTGATTTGTCAATATTGCTCGGTGTTTTGTAATAATATTCAAGCGGCTGTAAAGTGTTTTCATCTCTTTGAAGACCGATGTGTCCTACTTTTGCCCTTGGTAATACAGACAAAAAACCACTTACCATTCCGAGACCAGCTCTTAAAACAGGGACAAGTACGACATCTTCATTCAAAAAATAACCGGTAGTTTTTTCTAACGGGGTCTCAATTTCTTTTTCAATAATTGAAAAGCTGCGGCTTATTTCAACAGCAAGTACTGTCGATATCCTTGTTACAGCAGACCTGAAAAGTTCAGGATTTGTTTTTAAATCACGCAGTATTGTTAAATCCCTTTTAAGAACGGGATGCTTTACCTCTAAAAAATTTTCGTTTTGTTTCATTTTAATATCCAATAATTTAATAAAATCATCTTACTTTTCTTCCCAACACCGAAAGTAAATTTATCATTGGTGAAAGAGGTGGTGTGTAGTTATAATCAATATTACTTAATAGGTTTGCTTTTATTTTATTATAAATAAAAGATGAAATTAAATCCGCATAACCGGATACTTCCTTACCGCCAAAAAATGATGCTCCCAAAATAAGTTTAGTGTTTTTGTCGTAAATAATTTTGCCAAATACTTTTTTACTTTCCGGCATTACCCTAATTAGGTTCGGCATAACAGCCGAAACAGTTTCGTAATTTAAATTATTCATTTCAGTTTCATTCACTGTCAATCCGACTTGCGCATAATAATAATCAAATATTTTAACAGCAATGTTTTTAATTATGGGTTGCAAAAAAACATTTCCCCCGGCAGCATTTTCACCTGCAATATGACCGGCTTTGTGCGCAACTGTAGCAAGGGGAAAATAACCCGGTCTTTTCGTTATTGCGTTTATAACTTCTATATTATCACCTGCTGCGTAAATGTGATTGTTGCACGTTCTCAGTTTATTGTTAACCTTTATTGCGCCCGTTGTACCTATGTCCAATCCTGATTCTTTTGCAAGTTGTACGTTAGGGAGAACGCCTACGGCAGTAATTACCAAATCAAATTCTATAATTCTACCGTCAATTTTTATTGATTTGATTTTTTCGTCTTCGGAAATAATTTGAATGTTTTTAGCATTACCGTAAAAATCTACCTTGTTATTTTTTAAACATTCTAATATTAGTCTTTGTATCTCAATCTCGCTTTTGGGGAATGGTAATTCTGCAATATCAAAGAGTGTTACATTCATGCCCAATAAATTCAATGCTTCAACAGTTTCCAACCCGATATAACCCGAACCGACAACAAGAATATTTTTTACTTTTTTTTCAGAGATAAAATTTTTAACGGATAGCAGATCAGAAATTTTTTTTAGATTAAAAACATTTTTGTAAGGTAGGAAAATATCTAATTTAATCGAAGTTGAGCCTGTACAAAGAATTAACTTATCGTAAGGTATAGAAAGTTTTTTCCCTTTTATTTTATCTACAACAATAATTTCTTTTAATTTCTTGTCGATCGATTCCACGAAATGATTTGTTAAAACATCTACGCCTTTTTCTTCTTTCAATTTTTCAGGTGAGTAAAAAACTATGTTTTTATAGGAATCAATTTCACCCGACAAAACATAAGGAATCTCGCAAGTGCCTGTTGATATGTATTCCCCGGATTCAATCATAAGTACTTCGGCATTTGGATTAAATCTTTTTGCCTTAGCGGCGGCGGCAGGCCCGGCAGCATTTCCACCTATTATAATTATTTTGTTTGCTTCCACTACTTTTCTTTAAAGCTTAATGTAATTGGCACTCCGTTAAACCCGAACTTTTTTCTTATTGTGTTTTCTAAAAATTTAGCATAATGAGAAGGAACATATTTGGGGTAATTTGTGAAAAATAAAAATACAGGATAATTACTTCCGACCTGTGTTACATATTTAATTTTAACTTCCTTGCCGGTATTCGTAGTCGGAGGTGGAGTTCTGTTGATTTCCGGTAAAAGTGTATCATTCAAAACATTTGTCGGAATTTTCTTTTTGCGTCTATCTTCAATCTCTAAAGAAATATCTATCAATTTAGTTATTCTTTGTTTTGTAAGTGCTGAAGTATAAACGATGGGGATATAACCGGCTGAGCCTAACGTTTTTTTTATTTTATCGGACATCTCTTTTGCAGTATTTGTTTCTTTCTCGATTAAGTCCCACTTGTTTACATCAATGACAATTCCCTTTCTCCATCTTATTGCTTCATCAATTATTTTTTGGTCCTGCGTCTCCAATCCGAATTGTGCATCAAGCATAACTATAGCAACATCACATTCCCCAATGGCTTTAAGGCTTCTAATATTAGAAAAAAATTCGATATTTTCTTTAACTTTTTTCTTTTTTCTAAGACCGGCAGTATCAATCAATACAACTTCTTTACCGTAATATTTTAGAACTGAATTCAAGCTGTCCCTTGTAGTTCCCGGGATGTCTGTTACTATGCTCCTATCATAACCAAGCAGAGCATTGGTTAATGATGATTTCCCTACATTCGGTCTGCCTACAACAGCAATTTTTAGTCTATCGTCGGTCTCTTCATCTTCATTTTCAGGAAAATCTTCAGTGAGGACATCTAAAAAATCGCCTATGTTTCTGCCCATTGTTGCAGAAATATCATAATAATTTTCAACACCTAATTGATAAAATTCCGTAGCGGCTATTTCTTGATCTTTGTTATCTACTTTATTTACAACAAGATAAAATTTCTTGCCCGAATTTCTAAGCATTTTTAATATTACAATATCCATCGGGTTTATTCCCGATTTAACATCAACCATAAAAATAATTGAATATGCTTCTTCAATGGCAATCTCTACCTGCTCCCGAATTGCCGCTTCAAACTGGTCTGAAGAATCAGGCACATATCCGCCCGTATCAATCAATCGAAAATTTTTTCCTGCCCATTCTACTTCGCCGTAATTTCTATCTCTTGTTACACCGCTTTTGTCATGAACAATTGCATCTCTTTTGCCGACTAAGCGGTTAAAAAAAGTAGATTTACCAACATTCGGTCTACCAACGATTACTACTAATTGTTTTTTCATATATTAAAAATAAGCAATATATATTTAGTATTGTATTTGTATTTGGTACAAATACTAAGTTCTCTGAATTTTAGATTTGATATTAATGAAAAGAAATTAAAAACTAAATTTTAATTTTAATGTTGGTACAAGTTCATTTTTTCCGGCAAACCGCCGATTCTCGACCCTCATTTTTAAACTTAAATTACTGTTAAACATGGCAGCACTCCAAACAGCATCGATGGCACTTAAAAGATGGTTTATATAAATACCGATAATGGCTTTGTCTGATATATTATAATAGTCATTAGCCTTTCCTCTTTCACCGGAATAGAAAAGGAAATTGGGGGATAAAATATGGAAATCGGTATCGTTTGGATTTGCATCGTTCCAGCCATGACTATATTGAGGATATTTACCTATCAATTCATAATATTGCTGATCACCGAAAGCGGGTAACCTGTGTGTATAACCAATACCTCCCAAGCCACCTAAAGCAGCTTCAAATCTATTTAATTCACTAAAGTCAACACTTCCATCACTTCTAAAAACATTATAATTATTTGGATCAACTGAAGGATTTATATTGTTAACATTGTTAATTGTCCATTGAGCATATCTTTTTACATCCCAATTTTTGTTGGCAAAATTTTGAAAGCTTGTAGTTTGATTATTTCCTTTTTTATTGTAAACAACTGCTGTAGTTATTACAATAGCTTCTAATGCAGCAAATATCCCTGCTTTCAAGTAATTACCGGAATAAAACTCTCCACCACCAGGAATAATAAGTGAAAGGAATCCGGCAAGCATCGGGCTTTTTTTACTATTGTTTTCAATCATCAGTTTTGGTGATTCCGGGTGATTGATATTCTGTGAAATAATTTTAGAATCTGTCTTTAACTTACCGGTTAAAGAATATTGCTCTGTTGCTTTTATCTGAGCCGATAAATTAATAGAAGTAAAAATTACTATTACGATAAGGGTTAATATTTTATTTTTAATTTTCATAATGATTTAAATTAAATTTAGAGACAAAATTATCAGAAATCAAAACCAAAGCTAATACCACCATAATACCGCCATTCTTTACCGTAAGTAATCTGCTGGTTCCTGATGGTGTTTGTAGATTTATCAAAGCCGTAAGCTGCACTAACAAATAATGCAGTCGGGAAAATATAAAAAGAATTCATCATTACTCTAAGTTCGGCTCCCACTCCTTTTTTAAAGCTGCTTAAAGGAGGCAGACCGCCGTCCCAAGCGTTTCCCACATCTGCAAATACCGAGACAAATATTTTATCAAAATAAATTTGGTTCCATCTTTTATCTATATTCGTTAAAACCGGTAGCCTATATGTAATATTTAACCAAAACATTTCATTCCCGGAAATCGAATAAAACGGATAAGCTCTCATTCCGATAAGACCTCCAACATAAGAATCAAAAAAGTTTGGAAGAGTTTTACCCAATATTGTTACGGCTCTTGTTTTAAATGTTACTGTTTGATTATCATTCAAAGGTAAATGAAGTTTAGAATTAAATTCAAGTTTTGAAAAATTAAAATTTTCAAATGCGGGTTGCAATAATCCGCCTTCAACTACATAATTTCCTTCGGCATTAAACTTATTAAATTCATAATTATATTTTATACTATATTGAAGCCCTATTGGATTTATATCTGCATTAACGCCGGGTTGAATATTGTTATAGGTGTATGTTAGCTGTAAATTTCTTCCGATATAATATGTATCATTGGTTGTCGGATACAGCGCATTATTGGGAAGGAGAAAACTGCTTAATGTTGCCGAATACCTGCTCCAAATAAATCTGAATTCAAGATTCTGAAACCTTGAAAATATTTTTTGTTTGGCTGCAATATCTACTTCAAACAAATTATAAGTTACATTTGTAGGAACAACAAAATCATATTTTACAATATTGCCTATGGTATCGGCACCGAAGGAGACATTCAAATTAGACCTTCTCGTTACATTGTATAGTGCAAGAGTAAGCTCCGGTTTTACACCCAAATCATATAATCCGGGTAGTTTATTTCGATAGGTAAAATTTAAGAACAAATCTCTTTCGCCTACAGTATTTATGGAACCACCGGCAAATAAAGAATACCTGTTCAGCATATCGCTTGAAGCAACTAAAAGTCCCGGTTTTAATTTTTGAAAAAATGTATTTGAGGTTGTATAATTATCATATCGTATATACGGGAAAATTGATAGCTTTGAAAATGATCCTCTGTATTTTTCTTTTTTGTAGGGTGGTGTTTGTGTATCATCATAATTTTGAAGGCGTTTTAAATTAAATTTACTGATATCACCATTAGGTCTGCTGTAATCTAACGGTGGATTATTCAGCCAAACATAATCGTTACCTTTTGATACTTTTTCCTGTTCTGATTTATCTATTTTAAATATCTTATAACCTGTGGAGGTATAACCGGCATAAACAATATCGCCTGCTTTATTAACGTCGGGCATAAAAGCTCCGCCGATAACATTTGTAAGCTGCTTGTAGCTTTTATCATTTAGATTATAAAGATATAAATTAAATATGCCCGTCTTATCGGATGAAATGATTAAATTATTTTTATCAAAAAATACAGGGTTACGTTCGTCATCCTTAGTTGAAATAAGTAATTCATAATTGCTGCCGTCAACATCAACTTTAGCAATATCTCTGCCTTCTTTGTTGGAGTAGCCGAAAATAATATATGAATCGTCAGGCGAATATTTGGGATTGTAAACTTGTTCTCCGTTTTGGAAGAAAGTAATTTGTCTGAAATTTTTACCATCTATATCAACTGCACCTAAATTTGTTGTTCCGTCTTTTTCAAATAAAAAGACAATCTCTTTACCATCGTGAGATACATTCGGCTGGTTTGCTCTTAGGTCATAAGTCAACCGTTTTTCTTTTTTAGTATTTAAATCATATTTAAAAATATCGTGCACATTATACCAATTCGGATTATCATCTTGCAGCTTAGAATAAATGAGAACATTTTTTCCGGGTATAAAATTTATTGTAGAACGAACATTATTGACCAGCTTTTTTTCTTGAAGGGTTTTAAGGTTCAACAAATATATACTTGAAGGAGAAAAATAATCAATAGTTTTGTTAGAGATATAAATAATCTTATTCCCGTCACCTGAAAATACCGGGTAAAAATTTCCAAAGCCTTTATCTGCTATTTTTTTACCGGTAACTAAATTTGATAAAACTTTTTTACTTCGTTTTTTATAATCACTTGTAACAAAGCTTCTCCATTCATCATAGATTTCCTGTCCGTTTTTTCCTAATACATCCATAAAAGCATCATCAATAGTGAAGTTGTCCATTTTTGAAAGTGCTTTTGATATCTTCCTTAATTTATCTTCACCATATTTTTGAGATATATATCGTGTGAGTGCAAAGCCGGAATTATAAACAGATTCGTTCCCCAAACTTGTTTTGCCGAACACACCCATTTGTCCCCAAGTAAGCATGCTATTGTCCAAAGCATAAGAACGAAGTATCATATCCCGGTGTTTGTCCCACGAATCATAATGAAATTCAGGGCGCATATATTGAGCAGTACCTTCGGCAAACCAGGCAGGAACATTTACACCTGCAAGAGGATAAGAAACAATAATGTTTGGAAAACCATAGAGGATATCGGGTCTTCTAACGTCTTCATAATTTAAAGCCTGAAAATAAATAGCCGGAATGCTTCTTGAAAATTTCATTGATGCCTGGATCTGAATCATATGTGTCAGTTCGTGTGAGACAACATTTCTCAGCCAGTTATGTGTGCCCCTTAAATCAAAGTCTAATGCACTTGTCCAAATTTCAATTTTATTATCGAAAAAGTAAGTTGCACCATTTGAATAATCATCAATATCTTTAATCACAAAATGGACTTCATCAGGTTCGTAATTATAAAGTGAAGTTAAAGGACCCCACACTTCATCTACAATTTTAGCAACAACTCTTGCAGACCTTTCCGATCCGGAATGAAAATGAACTTCTACGTGCTTGCCTTTTATTGTAAACCATTTAAGCTCGGGATGAAAATCTGTAAATTGTGCCGAAGCATTTGTAATAAATAAGATTAGAAAAACTACGGAAAGTAATAAAGCTTTTTTAATTTTTGAAATTTTTAGTATCAACGTTTTTATTCCACCAAAAAATTATTTTACAACAGCAATCTTAATAATATTCGTTCCCGTTTTACCACTTGTACCTACAGCTTCAATTCTAGCAAAATAAACGCCGCTTTGTATGTTAGACACATTCCAAACTGTTTCGTTATCAAAACCACCTTGCGCAGTGTTATTTAATTCGGCAACGAGTGAACCGGATATATCAAATATTTTTATATTAATCTTTGAATCTTCATTTACAAAATATCTAATGTTAGTTGTAGAACCATAAACAGGATTCGGATAATTGTATGATCTATCTTTTGGTAAAAATGAATTTATGATATTAACAGATTTAGCGGCAGGCAAATAATTAGTATTACCTGCATTACCGTTTTCTTCCGTCCAAATCATATTTCCGGGAGTTGAGGATACCGTCCAGATATAAAAATAATTTTGATCATCAATTGCGGTTAGAGCACCTTTACCATTAAGGTCAAAATAAGTAAGTGTTGAAGAAGTATAATTTCCCATCATGATCGGGAAACCGTCGACTATATTTGAAGTACTCCCGTCAACAGCAAAGATTCTTCCGTCTTTTGTAACTGATATTACTTCAGCTTTATTATCTCCGAAGAAATCGGCGCTTATAACATTGCCGCTAAATTTATATCCCTTAGTATCATTAATAGGAAAATTATCGGCATTAATTCCATTTAAATTTTCAGCAAATAGTTTGTTGTCGTTTGTAAATAGAAGATAATTCTTACCGTCATTTTTTAAATCAGTTAGAGATACAATATTGTTAAATTGATTAGAAGTGTTATTAGCATAATCTATTTTGTTTTTTAATATCCCGTTGTTAAATACAAATATTTTTGTTCTTGTAGAAACCACCGACTCATATTCACCATTTTTGTTTTTTGTCATTACTAAACTTGTCGGTTTATATCCTAAAAGAGAGAATGCATTTCCTTTGGAATCTCCAAAATTATAGTTTGGTGCAGGACCCTTGGTTAATGGCATCCCTACAAAAGAATAATAATCTTGTGAAGCTGCAATAAATAAAACCATTTCACTATTTGTATTTAAGCTATCCTTTAAACTTGGTAATATATTAGGCAAACTTCCAAGAGTGTAAGTTCTGACATAATCGTTAAATGTACCGATTAAAATCTCATATTCATTATTAGTGTTTTTTCTTATCACAGGTGCAGCTGTTATATTGGTTTGTAAATTTATGCTTCCCATAAAATTTATTAACCCGTCACTCATATAAATATTAAGCGTATTATTGTAAGCACCAATAATATAATTGGTATTGTTAACATTTACATAAGCTGTTTTAAATGATGAAAATCCATTTAACGTATCTAATACATTTCCTTTTGTATCTATAAAATACATATTAGAACCTGATACTACACTAAATGAAATATTAGTTCCGTTTTTTAAAACCGTAATATGATTTTTATTTGAAGGTAAATTTAATTTCTTAAAAACTAAGGGAGTTATTAAAGAATCACCAAAAGATACTTTAAAACTCATATTGTTGGCTATGTTTGAAAAATTAGAAATTGTTATAAAACTATTTGCACCTGTATTTGAGTTGCTGCTTGGTCTTGTATCCGGTGCAAACCTGTTTTCATAAAATCCCGATTTATTTCCTTTAAACCAAAAATCATCTGCGGATCCTTGCCCAATTACTACATCACCAATCACAGTTACAAATTTTTCACCGATGTCAAAAATACCGTCGGCTTCTTCCAAAAATATTCCACGATGTTTGCTATCTGCATTTATTTTATTGCTGTCAATTTTTGCATCAATTATATTTTCATCAATATGCCAAATCAAAATACCGTTACCGGGTAAAGCCCAGTCATATTCATCCAAATTAATTAATACGCCTTCCAAAGAATCGACATCATTATTATCAAAACCGGTCTCATCTTTTAAAAAGGTTTTTTGTAATGTATCAACACCGCTTATGTACGTAATTTTAGCTCCGTCTTTGTTAACATCACGGTTTCTATTTTCGATTAAGAAATATTCTTTTGAACTTATCGGAACTTTTAGAATAACCGTATCTGCAAGTGAAGCAGCAAGGTCTGCAAGTAAATTTATGTTATATTTACCCGGACTTACCGCTACTGCCTTTGCCCATCCTAATTTAATTTTTTCCCATGCTGACGGCTGAGGAGGAAATAATCCCCTAAAACTGAAAAAAGATTCACCATCCATCAAACCAAAACGCCCGATTGCACTCTCCCCGGTTTTAGTGTTAAATAAATCCGGTAAGCCCAAAAAGCTGCCTATATTAGCAGCTAATAATCCGTTAAAAGTCAGTTCGACTAATGTAGTACCAAAAATATTTTGATTTTCCCTGCTTTCTGTTTCAGGCATTATCATTGAATTAGGTATTTTAAAAGAGCTGTTGTTTATTGCAAAACCTTTAAATGATTGTCCGAAAATATTTTTCAGGGATTTATTACTCAAGAATATTGAAGGTAAATCTTTTTCAATACCGAGGCTGCCCGGTAATGTTACTTCCTTTCCAACACCGGCATGAAAAATTATAAATAAATTATAGCTGCTGAAATCAAACCCGGGATTGGAATCACTTACCAACCTCCAAACTTCTTGAGAAAAATCAGCAAGATTTGAAAAATCATCCGATTTCCTTGGAGGGGTGTAATTTCTCATTGTCTTTGAAACAGTAACAACATTTGGTAAAACGGTATATTCTATTTTCAGTTTATTTTTAGAAACTTGGGAATAATAATTTTTAGCAAATTCAAGGTGATTTTCAAAATAATTTTTGTTGTGAGGTAAAGGGTCTATAATAGAATTGCCGTAATCCTTTGAATAAATACTGCCGAATGTACCGTCCCCAAAAGTGGTTCCATCCTTATCTACCTGGAAATCAGCCATTACAGCAAGAATCCTTAAAGTATCCGCTGTGTAGATTTTGTTACTTGAAGATTTATCCGAATAGTTTAAAGTATAATTGATATTAGATTGAGCAGCACTGCTGCCCAATCCCAAAACGAGGATAAATAGTGAAAGAAAATATTTTAGCATAGATGCTTAGATTCCTCTTGGCAATCCCACAGTTTTATTCTGAACACCACCCCAGCCAATTGCAACACTAAACCTGAGAGTATCAGAAAGCGGATGATTAGCGCCACCTTTGAAAATAGATGTTGTAATATAACTAAAGTCAAAACCGTAAATATCATAACGAATACCGGCACCAAAAGTAACAAATTTTCTGTTACCATAGGAAGGATCTTCATAAAAGAAACCTGTTCTTAGAGAAAACAAAAAATCACCCGGTACTCCGTAAGTATATTCAACACCCATAGAATAATCTATAGATCTGAATACCGGTTTTTTACTCCAAGAAGTAAATATAGCTTTATAGAAATTTTCAACTCCCGTACTATCCCTATCAACTAAAAGTTTACTCATATCAAAAGTATATATCAGTGAATTATAATCATTGTCAAACACTTGCACAGCCATACCTACTCTTAAATTAGTTGGTATAGGATCAGCTTGAGCCTGATCAATATAATTTATTTTAGGACCTAAATTACTTAGATTTACACCAAGGCTAAATCTCTTGCTCAAATCGCCCAATAATGGAATATTAAATTGTCCGGGTCTCCACATCCACCCGACATCAAAACTAACAGATGTAGCAGTACCCTTTCCCTGTTCTTGGGCTGTTGGCTGATCAGACAACCTACTGTAAATTAATCTAAAATTAAACCCTAAACCCATATTATCATTTATTTTGGTTCCATACCCGAGAGTAATAGCAGCATCAAAAGCATTGAACGTACCAAGTGGAGTCGGATTATCAGGACCAGTCCTAACGAATTCTCCAAAATTCATATAAGTAACGCTTGCAGTTATACTACCATTAAGGCTCTCAATATATTGCCTGTAAGTTAAATAATCGTAAAAAAGGTCAAGATTAAATTGTGGTAACCAATTACTATGTGTAATACTTATTTCCTGTCCTTTTAAAAATCCAATTCCGCCTGGGTTCCAAAATATAGCAGCTGAATTATCTGCCAGCCCGGTACCGGATTCACCCATTCCGCCCGCTCTTGAATCTGGAGCTAATAATAAAAATGCAACTCCGGTTTCACCACCTTGGGCATAAATTCCTCTTGGTAATACTCCTAAGAAAACTACTAGCATTACCAATTTAATTAAACTCTTCATATTACTTCCTCCGGTTATAGGTGCTAAAATAAAAAATATTTTTTTAGCACAGTTATTATTTTATTAATATTGAACAAAATAATCAATAATCAATATTATTCAGCAACAATCATATCTATCTGATTACTGCCAATTTACCTAGAACACTTTTATTAAAGGCACCATCTACAGTTTTTACAATAATTTTATATAGATAAGTACCGTTAGCAATTAAATCACCGTCCTGGTCTCTTCCATCCCATTCTACGGTTACAAATTTATCGCTAATGCCGTTCCTCTCAATTCTTCTTATTAACCTCCCTGCTACTGTGTATATTTTAATTTTTACATCTAAAAAGGTATTCAAGTTTTGCTGAAATGTAAATGTAGTATTTGACGAAAACGGGTTCGGGTAGTTGTAGACATTTCTAATCAGCAATTTATTTTGTGATACTACGCTAAAGAAACTTTCCTGACTTGAAAAATTATTAAAGACATCCCAAGCTTTTATTTTGATCTTATATTCACCGGGTAACAAATTATTAAACTTGTAATTAATCTGTCCGGTTTTACCACCTGAATTCAGATCACTAGTAAAATAATTTGTAAAATCAATAGGTGAATTTTCATTATCGTTTAATATACCCTCTAATTTGTGCCCTATACCTGTACCTGTTGTGTTTAAACCTGTATTATCCGAAAGTTTTACAATCAGCTTGGAATTGGGTGTAATCAAGGCATTGTCTCGTGAATTTAAATTACCGAAGAAGATATCAATAGCAGGACCTTTCCCGTCGTTAACAGTATTTGTATCGGTACCACCAATTCTAACTTTGTTTGTAAAGCCTAAGCCATCTATATCCTGACCTGTAAAATAAAGAATGACTTTACCGTTTTTATTCTCATAAGAGATATCTTTTGGTACCACAAAATTTGTTAGGAATTTACCGTTATTTATAGAAATTCTACCTCTAAAAATTACACCGCCCTGCAGAGTCATAGGAAAATTATTTATCGTCGGTAAACGTACAATTCTCTTAGAATCAAATACGGTAAGTAACCCTTCGCCGTTAAAATCATTCCAATTTGATCCGTTTACTTTATCGATTTTACCTGAGATTTTTACATTACTTAAAGCTTTGACTTGTATATCAGTTGCAGTAGCAACATATTGATTGTTAATTGAATCAATGCTCGCATCAAACTGAGGAACAGCTAATCTTAAAGTAGGGTCTCCAAGAATATGATATTTTTGATCATTAATTCCGTGAAAAATCTGCTTTGTTAAAAAGTTAGCCTTGCCAATCGGAATGCTTAAGTTCATTGTATCTTTTGCTGATTTTAATAAATCACCAAAGAACTGATACATCAATGAGTGATTAAGAGAAGAATACACTAAACGAGTAGGAGTATAAGCACCGATAGCCCCGGCACTTTTCAAAAACAAAAGTTCTTCCGCTGCACTCTGAAAATCAGGTATATCATAATATCCGAAATCACAGGTAGCTGCAACTAAAAAGAAATATTTTTTATCATTCTTAAGTTGAGGGATAGTAGTACTTTTAACAAAAACTTCTTCGTGCGCCCAAAGTGAGGGACTCCCGTGTCCGACGTAATTTAAAATTAATACCCCGTTATTAATTGCATCTATAATGGCTTTGTTTACAGTTGGCATTCTCCTTCCGGCGCTAGTCAGTTCAACAGGATATGCCGCCATATAAATTTTATTTTGATTAAATGAAGGAGGAATAATTGTATTGCTTAAAATTTCTGATGGAGCTGTATGCTCAGCACCCTCATAAGTCTTTGTAGTAAACCCGTCATCGGCTACTAAAGTAATAAGATTACGCCAAGTCCCTGAGGAAGAGGGATTTTCATATTCTATTATTTTATCAATTATATTGTTCGCTTCCTGTAAAGTTCTAACTGTCATCCTTCCTGAAGCAAGATCAACAAAGGAATCATTTCCGTTAACTTTAACATAATAATCATCCGAAGTAAATGAAGGAATAAGAGAAAGTGATTCAACTGTTTCTGTAGCCGGAACATAATCATTATTAAATCCTTCTACGTTTTTAGGATCATAAGTACCTTTACCAAAAAACAGAACATACTCAGGGGTAATGTTCCAATTATCAAAAGCATATTTTAGAAAATCTCTAATTGATGTAACATCAACATTGCCGCCGGAAAACTCATTGAAGATATCATCAATATCAATTACAATGGTTGATATAGGAATTTTAGATTGAGTTTCTCTGTACTCCTTTAATCTATTTGCAGCCTCCAAAAAGTTTTTATGTGTTATAATAATAAACTTTGCACCCTTACTTATCCCGTGTATATTGGAATTATTTACCTGACTTATATTTGAAATATCTCTGAATTGATAACTATTATCACCAACAGCAATATATTTATGAACATTATTATTTTGTTCATTTGCTTGAAATATAAATTGTCCCCCGCTTTGCTGTATAGGATTAGTAACCATTTCTACATTAGCATAATCAGTTACATCAAAAACAAAGATGTTAGAATTTGAAAAACTATTTAGAGAATATTGAATAAGAGATGTGGTATCTTTCGAATAAAAAAGCAAATTATCATTAAAAGCCTTTAATTCTTTTTGATAACGAATTTCAAAATAATCTATATAACCCGTTGTTGTAACTGATGAGGGAGAATTAAGTCTAAATTTAAGAACGCTTCTATTATCAGGTAACGAACCTGAAAAAGATATGTTTTTAATATATGCTCTTCCGTCTACATAAGGAATCGCTCCATAACCGGGAAGAAGCTGAGAGAATATTTTTGTAGAATTTTCCGAAACATCCAATATAAAATTATCTGATGCGGCATTGATAAACCTAAAAGTATAGTTTATTGGATATGATCCAATCCTTCCATCTAATTTATTTGTATATGTATGCTCTAAACTTGAAGTCGTAAATTCATCACCGAGGTATATTCTTCCTGTTTGGGCAATATTTTTTTTATCTTTTTCCCATGAAGCAAAACCTACAGAGTTTGTTTGTACATAAGAACCGGGAAGATTTGAACTAACCTTGCCGGTTACTCTCTTACCCTGCTTTCCGCCTGATGTTATCCAGTAATAATTTGTGTTTGAATAAGGATGGAAATATCTTTTAAAATTCTTTAAAGTTTTATTGTATTCCCAAAAACTATTTCCTCTCCCGTAAAATAGAATGAAATCATTATCGTCAAACTTACCGTCATTCTCTCCGCTTACATAAATAGCATTTTCTTCTAAATCTATAGGACGGGGAGCGTTTATATTTTCGGATAATACTTTTCCACTGTTGTTATAAATTTTAATTGTTCTCGGGTCCACAGTATTAGGATCAATTCCAAGTGAAATTAATTGGCTTTTGGTTATTTTATAAATGCCCTCGGTTTTTGCTTCAAACCGTGTCCAGGAACCATTGGCAAGTACACTATTAATAATAGTTTTTTTTAATTTCGATCTATTCTGAGTCCATCTTTTAGCAACATTATAATTAATAACAGCACCATCTAATAAATCGGAAGCAGGTTGGGAAGATGTTACTTGTACCGGTGAAAAATTTATCTTAAATACTATCCTTGTGTAAAGTTTAATAGTTTTTGAAGCAGCATTATATTTAACAGGATGTATTATTATTGATTGTATTCTTAAATTTCTTGCTAAACCGTAATCTCCAAACGTTACAAGATCATCCGAGCTTTTATAATTATAATATTTTTCATTTTTCTTAAAGATATTATCATCAACTCCTTTAACCTTTATTATTTCAGGTTTCGGGATTAAATCTCCTTTAAGCTCTTTATAACTTGAACTCAAAACTTCAATAGTGTTTCCAAATTCAGACGGGACACCGATATTAATAAACTTTACCGGAACAGCAGGTTCTCCATAATTTTGAGAATCTTGTATATATCCACTCCTAAATAGTGCTTTGATAAATTTTTGGCTTTTAATATTAATTGCCATAGTATCAAAGTAATCAGGAGTAAATTCTACAACCAAAGAATTTGTATTGGATGAAATGATCTTTAAATCTTCTTGTGAGAATAATACAAAAGGGGTAAGTATTATTAATAAGAATATAAGTTTTTTGCCATTCATTTTAGAATCTGACTTTACCTGTAAATTATTGGGATCTGTATTTAAATATAATCTAATAATGAATTATTAATTCTGTAGCAAAAAACTTTATTTATATTCTCCTTAATTGTGTATCTAAATTTAGTATACTAACTTATAATAAGTCAAGACAATTATTAGAAATAATAAAAAAAAATATCCCGTTAATTTACAAGCCAAGTTGTTCTTTATTCTTTTTCATTGCATCTATGCAAAACTGAATATGTTCTTCAATCGGTATTCCTAATGCTTCAGTACCATTATAAATATCTTCCCTGCTTACTGCCCTTGCAAATCCTTTGTCTTTTAATTTCTTCTTAACCGACTTAACCTTGACATCATCAATTGATTTGCTTGGACGTACATACGTAACAGCAGTAATGAAACCGGCAAGTTCATCACAAGCAAACAAAACTTTTGAAAGCAGAGTTTCTCTTTGGACACCAGTATAATCAGCGTGTGATAAAATTGTTTTTCTAAATTCTTCATCAAATCCTTTTTCCTCTAATATCTCATTTCCTTTATAGGGATGTTCTTCCGCTGTTGGAAATTTTTCATAATCAAAATCGTGGAGCAACGCTACATTACTCCAATACTCTATGTCCTCATTAAATTTTTCTGCGTAAGCTTTCACACAGGACTCTACTGCAAAAGCATGTTTTAGCAGGCTATTACTTTTAGTGTATTCATTTAGTATTTCGAGACATGCTTCCCTGTTTCTCATAATATCTGACATTTTATTACCGTTTTTTTTATATAAAATTATAGTTCGGGTTTATAACTTGGACAAATATCACTCAAAATGCAAATGGAACATTTTGGTTTTCTTGCATCACATACATTCCTTCCGTGTGTTGCCAAAAGATGAGATGATTTTATCCAATCACTTTCAGGCAATAGTTCTTTCAATTTAAATTCAATTTTAACCGGGTCGGAAGTTTCAACAAATCCAAAAAGATTTGAAAGACGAATAACGTGTGTATCTACGGCAATAGCAGGAACACCGAAAGCATTACCTGCTACAACTGATGCGGTTTTTCTACCCACACCGGGCAATTTAATTAGTAACTCCAAATCTTTTGGTACTTCGCCGTTATGTTTTTCAATCAACATTTTAGAACAATTTTTTATGCTTTTAGCTTTCTGTTTGTAAAACCCCGTTGAATAAATTAGTTTCTCTAATTCATAAGCAGGTATATTTACAAAGTCTTCGGGTGTGTTACATTGCTTAAATAGTTTCTCTGTTACAATATTGATTCTTTCATCAGTGCATTGTGCAGAAAGTATTGTGGATATTAATAATTGAAACGGCGTAGTAAAATTTAATGCACAGGAAACTTCCGGGTATTCATCTTTTAACAAAGAAAAAATTTTCTTCGCATATTTCTTATCAACTTTATTCTGCATCTTGATGAAATCTTTTATCTTTTATCATTAATCTTTTAACCGGTTTATCATTTAAAATATGCTGCTGAATTATTTCTTCAACATCATTTAAAGTAACTCCCCCGTACCATATTTGTTCGGGATAAACTAATACGGTAACCCCGTATTCACAAGCATCCAAGCACCCGGATGCATTTGCTCTCACTTTTGATTTAATACCAAGTTCAGTCAATCTTTTCTTAAACAACGCTCTTATTTC
>DRJC01000322.1 GCA_011052365.1 Ignavibacteria bacterium | reverse complement strand
GATATTGCATATAAATTTGTCGGGAACACAAAAGACGGTTCAAAGTAGCAATTAACGGTACAGCCCTTGCAAAAATCGAATCGACCTTCCATCTTCTTAAATTCCAATATCTTTTCTGAATTTCTAATTTCTTTTATAGGTCTGTCAATTTTTATTTTATCACTTCCAAAATGATAGCAAGGTAATATAATTTCGTTGTAAGGTGAAATAACTATAACCCTTGATACTGCTTTGCATTTCGGATTATTTATATCATTACCTCCGTCGCGTCTTAATTTCATAAACCCCTCGTTAAGATAGATATCCATCTTCCCCGAACAATATTCTTCAATATAATCGATTGCATTTTCCGAAAGCCCGGGATTACCGAAATAAGAAAACACAGGGTTTACAATTAAAATAAGACCGAGTTCCTTTGCCAATTGATGCATCCCGGGAAGTTTTTTGTACGTCTCGTTTGTCACCGTAAATAAAATATCAGGAAACTCACCCAACGATTTTGCAATTTCAATGCTCTTAATTACAATGTTAAAACAATCGACTTTTCTTATTTTATTGTGTTCTTCCTCATCAGGCGAATCTAAAGAAAAATGGAGAAGGTCAACCTTGCCTGCAAGTTTCTCTGCAAATTTTGGATAGAGCAAACCGTTAGATGTCATGCTTGTCTGCATTTTATATTTTTGTGCATATTCTACCATCAAGTGAATATCTTTGTGAAGTAGAGGCTCGCCGCCGGTTAAATCCAAAAATCTTACACCGAGGTCTGCAAGTTGTTTAATATTATCTTTAAATGTCTCAAGGTCAGCAAAAGGTGTGTCGGCAAAATTTTTGTGCGCACCGAAATGACAGAATTCGCAATAAGCATTACAGCGATAAGTAACGTAATAGTTACAGAGAAGCAGCATTAAAATTCTCTCCCTTTCCAGATTACTTTTCTGTTAAAGGCTACTAAAAACGGGAGTGATAGAACATAGACAACAAAATATATTTCTGCAGTAAAAAAGTATTTCATATTTTTTTCAATACCGAGTCTTTTGTGAATCGGGTATAAAACAAAAAAATCGATCGCTATCTTAAATATCAATATATATAAAGATAGTGAAGAGTAAAAGAAAGGCAGAAGCAACATAAAAAGATAAGTTAGATAACCGTTTATGAAAATTAAAAACCCGGTAAAGGGTACGCCCAATCCCCCGACAGCCCATCGTTTCTTCTGTCTGTAAAGAGACTTAAAGTTATCGCAAGGTATTGAAGTAACCAAAGTTTCTTTGTCTAACGGATAAAGTATTTTATACTTTTTTAGCCTGCTTATTGCCATTAATAAATTGAAGTCCTCTGTTACACTAAAGGGCAAAGCTTCATAGCCGCCTACCTCAAAGTATGCTTTTTTAAGGTAAGACATATTATTGCCGATACAACTTATTGGTTTTCCAAGATTGATTGTACTTGAAGCAATCATTAAAAGATTAATAAAATCAATGCTCTGCATTCCGCTAAAATTATTTCTAACTTCTTGTGTAGTGAAGCCGTTTACCATTGCGACATTGCCTTTATAATATGAAGCTATTTTTATCACCCAGGTTGGCTTAACCGTACAATCAGCATCGGTTGTTAAAATTATATCTCCCTTTGCTGCTTCTATTCCCGAAGCCAATGCGTTGGTTTTTCCTTTTAATTTGCCCTTCGGTTCTTTGCTTATAATTTTTTTAAATCTTTTCTTACCCTGTATGAATTTGTCAATAATTTCGCCGGTTTTATCCGTTGACCCATCATCAACTATAATAATTTCTAATTTACCTTCGGGGTAAATCAATTTGTCTAATGATTTCAGAGACCTTAAAATATTTTTTTCTTCATTTCTTGCTGCAACAATAACGGTTGCCGTTAGTAATTCCTCTTCATTTACCTGCGGAAATTCTTTCTGCACACCAATCGCAAAAATAAAAGATTGAAAGAAGTAACCGATTATAACTATAAGAAATATTATTTCAAACAATTAATAGGGTCTCCTATTGTTAAATTTCTTTTTTGTGCTTCTTCTATTATTAAATTTACGGAATCTTGAAGTATAAGTTTTGTCTTGTCACTGTCGTGTAGTACAATTATTGAATTATTTTTTAGATAATTGTGTATTGATTTTTGCACTTTATTAAAACTACCTTTATAGTCCCAAGTTAATAACGACCACATAACATTAATTAAATTATGTTTTTGTAATAATTTTTTTGTTGAAAATGTAATTCTCCCGTGCGGAGGTCTAAAATATTTTACATCGTAATTAAATTTATCTTTTAAAATGGCATTTGTTTTTTCAATCTCGGCATTAATTACTTCCCTGCTTACTGTATTTATTTTTTTGTGACTGTACGTGTGATTACCGATTGTATGACCCTCTTCGATTATTCTTCTGCAAAGTTCGGGATGTCTTTCAATATTTTCTCCGAGGCAAAAAAACAATGCCTTTATATTTCTTCCTTTCAATAAGTCCAAAAGTTTTTCTGTCGTCCCGGGGTTAGGTCCATCGTCAAAGGTAAGTAATACCTCCTCATTTTTTGTATTCCACAAAAAACTATCAAAAACAGATTTTATTATTTGGGGCGGATCGTAAAGAAATTTCACTCTACTTTTTTTATATATTACTTTGAAGAAAGATATTATTTAACAGTTAATATAATTGAAATTTATCATTGAATTTATGAAGTTACCCACTATTTTAAAAATAAAAAGAAACTTTAATTGAAACATCTACCGGATCATCAGAAAGGTATTCTTGCCATTTTAATTGCAGCAATTTTATGGAGTACCGGGGGAATATTTATAAAGTTCACTACGCTTGCCCCTATGCAGATTTCCTTTTTCAGAGGATTGTTTGCGGCAGTTGTTTTTTTAATAGTTTTTAAAAGTGAACTTTTAAAAGCAAATATTTTCACCTTTGTAAATGCAGGTTTTTACGCCGCAGTTTTAATCCTTTACGTAATAGCCACCAAAACTACTACAGCCGCCAATGCAGTTTTCCTTCAATATACTGCGCCAATCTACGTATTAATTTTTGAACCTTTGATAAATAAGACTAAATATGAGAAAATTAATATTATTACAATTATTGTTACTTCTTTAGGGATGCTCCTTTTCTTTACAGGTAAACTTTCATCGGGTAATTTTTACGGCAATATTATCGCACTTTTATCAGGTGTTGCATTTGCAGCTTTCTTATTGGGAATGAGAAAGAACAAAAAAGAGCACCAATTTGTATCAATATTTTACGGTAATATTTTTGTTGTTTTAATATCTACTTATTCACTTTTTGAAATAGATACACTCTCTTTATCTAACTTATTAATGGTATCGTATTTGGGAATATTCCAGATTGGTGTTGCATATATAATTTTTGCTTACGGACTAAAAAGAGTTCTTGCCGTGGAAGCTTCACTTATTTCAATGATTGAACCTGTGTTAAACCCGATATGGGTTTTAATAGGTTACGGTGAAGTCCCTTCGGTAATGGCAATTATCGGGGGAGTAATTATACTTTTTGCAATTTCCGTCAGAGCTTTTATACTACAGTCTGCTGTAATGAAAGCAAGGTTTAAGAATCACTTATAACGATTTCATTCTCAATCTGAAAACAAAATTGATTTCAGCTCTATCCGTTTTTTAAAAAATAGAACGCTGATTACACGGATCAAGCAGATTTTCGCAGGATTTTTTTTATCCGCGTAAATTCGTAAAATCCGCGATATCCGTGTTCTATCTTTTTGGTTCAGATTTCACATAAAATTTTTAGATTAATCTTTTTGATTAAGGAGCAAGTCTTATAATTCTCCATTCATTTTCTTTTTTTTCATATTTAATTCTATCGTGAAGTCTACTTTCCCTTCCCTGCCAAAATTCAAAAATATTTGGGAGCAAACGGTAACCGCCCCAAAAAGACGGTGTAGGAATTTCCGTTCCGGAATACTTTTCTTTTAAATCGTCATATTTCTTTTCTAAATATTCTCTGTTCGGTATTTCAGAACTTTGTTTTGACGCCCATGCTCCGAGTTTACTTTCAAGAGGTCTACTTATAAAATATTCTTCAGATTCCTCTCTTGTAATCCTTTCTACAATTCCTGTTATCCTTACCTGCCTCTCAAATTCTTTCCAGAAAAAAAGTATTGATGCATTGTGATTATTTTCCAACTCTTTTGCTTTTTCGCTTTCATAATTCGTAAAAAAGACAAAGCCGGTATCATCTAATTCTTTTAACAGAACCGTCCTTGCTGATGGGACACCTTTGTCACTAACCGTTGCAAGTGTCATAGCATTTGGGTGATTAATTTCAGCATCAAGTGCTTCATTCATCCAAGCCGAAAACTGAACAAACGGATTTTCAGCAACATTGGATTCAAGCAATTCGTTTTTATATACTTCTCCCCTTAAATTTTCCAACTTCTTATTTAGCATTATTTTATCCATAAATTTTATTAATCTTACAATTCCGATTATGAAGTAAATAGTTTGTCTCATAAATTTAACAATTAAATTTTATTTAAGTATTTAAATATTTTTTAATTTTTTTAAATCTTAATCTGTAAAAACTTTATTTTTATTCTAAAATAAAGTTTATTTTTTTGGCATACCAATTGTATGTAATTGAAAGATAAAAAATAAGGAGTTATAAAATGACACTATTGTATATTTTAATTGGTCTATTTGCTATTTACCTAGCGTATTCATTCGGTACAAAAAGGAATAATGGTCAGGCAGCTAATCCTATGCGAGATAAAACTGATGGAAGTTCTCATCCGAATTCTCATATGCAACAAGAAAATAATAAACGCAAAGGCGGTTGCTGTTAATTAATTTTTTGATTTTTTTGTCACAAATTAATTATAAAAGAATTTCTTTTTAGCATTATCATTAACAACAATAAAATGTTCAAAGTTTTGTTCAATTTTGATACAGTTTAATTGATCCTTAGACTTTAATATCTAAATAATTATTTATATATTTTTTTAGTATGTAAATGTAAAATAAGATTGTGATTTATAGGGAAGATAAAACGGATAAAAAAATTACTATTAAAAAACGAACCTGGTTCGGGATGGAAGGTGTTGTTGAAATTAGTCAAAGTTTCTTTCATAAAGCAGGATTAGGAAAAATTGTAATTCCTCACCCTCCGTTAGTTAACTTGCTTCTAAGATTAGGTTTAAACAGGGATGATAAAAATTTTCTCTCTATTACTCACGAATTCGGGCATCTGCAAACTTTCCCCCAGTCAGTAATTTACTTTTTATTGATTTCGTATTTTACGATAATCCAAGGACGAACAAGCTGGCAAGAAATTCTTTTTTTGTTGATAAGCACACATTCTGTCTGGGAAATAATGGCGGAACTCTTTACTATTTCAAGCAGTGGTCATCAATACAAATTGTTGTATAAAGAGGTTTCTGTTATACCACGTATTGTTTTCTGGACTATAACCATTTTATTTTCGATAGGTGGATGGTTTTTGTTATTTTTGTAATCGTGTCAAGACAGTAAAGAGAAATGAAGGTTCATAACAAAGTAATCGTAGTTCCTAAAAATGTTGATACGGTATGCAGACTAACACGTACAATAAAGAATGGAAAAGATTCTATTCGAATTACCTACGAAGCAATGTAAATTCGAAAAGATCTTCTAATTAAATAAAAAATATTTAGTAAATAACGGAGACTTTTCAATGAAAGAAATTATTTTATGTGTGCACGGAATGATGTGCGTTGGGGATGGTAGAGGTGTAGAAAAAAGAATGCTCAAACAATCAGGCATTAAGCACGTCGATGCAAATTATCTGAATTGTACCGCTACCATACACTATGATGAATCAATCATCTCTCTATCCGAAGTTAAAAAACTTGTAGGAAAATGCGGTTATCACTGCACCGGGGAATCTTTACCCGAACATATTTGCAAACCCGAAGAAGACCCGCCAAAGAAAGATTCGGCACCTCATCAAGAACATGAGATGCATAAACATGAATCTCAAGATATTCCTTCTAACAAATCAGATGCTCATACTGAACATGATATGCATGCTCATGAAGAACATGCCGGTCACGAGATGACTGGAGAAACAGCAGAAATGGGACATGAAATGGGTCACGGCGCTGGTATGAGTATGGAAGGTATGGTAAAAGACATGAGCAACCGCTTTTGGGTCACGTTCATATTGGCTATACCGGTATTTCTTTATTCGCCCCTGTTTACCGACTATTTCAACATTCAACTGCCTTTACCGTTTGGAATGTCCAACGCTTTTCTATCTTTTCTTTTAGCTACGCCGGCAATCATATATGGCGGATGGGTATTTTATGCCGGAGCGTGGCGGGGTTTGAAAAACGGCGTTTTAAACATGGCAGTACTTGTTACACTTTCTGTTCTCGCAGGCTATTTGTTCAGTGTGGCAGCTACATTTATCTTTGAAGGCGAAGTGTTTTATGAAGCAGCGGTATTATTACTTACTTTCGTATTGTTTGGACATTGGATGGAAATGCGGGCACGTTCCGGCGCTTCAAATGCAATACAAGCTTTAATGAATTTGACTCCACCAAAAGCTATTGTAATTCGCAACGGAGAGCAAGTTGAAATATCAACATCGGAAGTAGTTGAAGGTGATATCGTGTTTATCCGACCCGGTAATAAGATTCCTGTAGATGGAGTAGTATTTGAAGGTGAATCCAGTGTGGATGAATCAATGATCACTGGTGAAAGCCTGCCCGTTAAAAAAGTTGTGGGTTCAAAGGTAGTCGGAGCTACTATAAATAAGACAGGTACTTTCAAATTTAAGGCTACAAAAGTTGGCTCCGATACGGCACTTTCACAGATTGTTAAACT
>DRJC01000321.1 GCA_011052365.1 Ignavibacteria bacterium | reverse complement strand
TTCGGCAAGGATTATTTCAGTCCTGTTAATATGATTATATCCGTAGTGTCCAAATCTTCACCTGAAAATATTTATAAATATTTTAAGAATTTCACTTCGGATAAAAACACGGAATTGTTTTCCGGTTTGGGATACACCGATAAATACAAGACGATTACAAAGCCTGTAAAAATAAATCTGAAAGGTAGAGGTGAACAGGCATACCTTTACTTCGGTTTCCAAAAAATAATTGATGAAAACGAAAAACCCGCACTTAAATCTTTGTCCCTGCTTTTAAATAGCGATATTATTTTCAACATACGGGAGAAGCAGGGACTAGCTTACAGGATGAAAGCAGGGATTAATACTATCGGAAACAAAGGGATGTTTTACATTAATATGGGAACACGCCCTGAAAATGTTAATAAATTGATTCCTCAATTTCCTAATTTATTTAATACGAAATTTGTAGACGGCATAACACAAGACAAACTTCAGAGAGCCATTAATATGTACCTTGGTAGAATGATGTTCCGCAGACTTTCCAGTATAAATCAAGCTTATTATTTGGGACACTCGTTTTACTTTTACAACGATATAAATTACGATAATAAATTTTTAACAGCGCTTAAAAATGTTACTTTGAAAGAAGTAAAAGCTGTAGTGGAGAAATATTTAAAAGTTGAAAATCCGGTTGAAGTTTATATTAGGTAATATTTTAAAAAATGTATTTTTAATAAACATAAATTATTCACGATAAATGGAATGCCCGATCATATCCATTTATTAGTCGGTGTTAAGCCCTATCAATCAATATCAGACTTAATGCAAGATGTAAAAGGTTCGTCATCAAAATGGACAAATTTGAAAAAATTTATTAGAGGTAAATTTAGCTGGCAGGCTGGTTACGGTAGGTTTTCATATCTGTTGTAAGCAGGTTTTTATTAAATATCAAATAATTCAGCCGGGTTAATTTTAAATTGTAACATATTTGCTGTTTTTCTTCCTCCGTCACCACCTTTTCTTTGCATAGTTATGTTCCCAATCTTAATACTTCCTCTATCCGTTATAATAACTTCACCGTTTCCAAAATGATTTATCACTACATTGATAGGCTTTAAAACCCAACGAGCATTCTTATCAATTTTTTGAGCAACTAACATCCATTCTGCGGCAAACTTGCCTCTTCCTTTAATAATGTCGTTTACAATTAATCCTTTGTTTTTGTTTAACCAATCAAGTAAAATTTGTTGGTGCTTTTTACTGAATTCATTAATAAAAATTCTTCTTGGGTCTTTGAGGTTTTTTATAGTTGGTTTAAGCTCTCCTGTATATTTTTTCAAAATATTTATTACATTATCAGGCATATTCCACATTTCAGTATATTTATCAATCCATCTTTTGTCAATTTGGTTAAATCCTTTTACATTACTTACTAATTTCACTTGCAAATTTTCAACATCAATAGCTTTTTTTAATTTTATGGTTACTTGAACTTGAACATCTGCCTTATATCCTGATATTACGATTGCCTCAACATATTCTATTTCGTTGAGCTTATAACCCATTATTTTTAACCACTTTTTTGCATCAGTATCTTTCTTCCAATTATTAAATTTTTTAACAATGTCCTTTTCATTCTTGAACCCGTCTTTTGCTGTTTGTGAGCCTCTTTCTACTAAATCCATTATATTGAAAATAAATTTGTTTTAATATATTCTTCAAGTCGCTTGTTTGCAATTTCGGTATATTTTTTTGAAATTTCGGAACCTATCCATTTCCTGTTTAACATGTGTGCTATTTTTGCCGTTGTTCCACTACCCATAAATGGGTCATAAATCAAATCACCTTTGTTAGACCATGTTTTTATTTGGTCATAAGCCAATTTTTCAGGAAAAATAGCAGGATGTTGATAGGCTATTTTGTCTTTTGTCGATATTCCGCCGCCAACAGAGTAAAAGAAAACATTTCCAACTTTTTTTTCTTTTGTTCGTTCCACTTTTTTATAGTTTAATGTTCCTTCTTTTCCTCTGTTTTTCATATTAGCCAATCCATTATATTTTGTCGGTTCTGTAATTGGATTAAATGTTTTTGGTGCTCCTTTTGAAAAAGCAAACATATATTCAAAATGCTGATGATAGCGTTTTCCTGTCGTGGGCATAGGATTATTTTTGTAATATATCATAGTATCGTGAACATTAAATCCTAACTCCTTAAATTTAAGAGCTTGACTGAAACTTGTTCCGGTTTCACTTCCGTTTTCTGTTTTATCTCCTACTACCCAAATCACAACACCACCTTTTTTTAGAACTTTATATAAGCCTTTTATGATTCTTTCAAGTGGTAAATCGTATCCGTTATAATCTCGTAAATTATCGTAAGGGGGTGAAGTTAGTACCATATCAATACTTTCAGAAGTTATTCTGTCCATTGTATCAATACAGTTTTCATTATATATTTTGTTCAAATCTATCATACTACAAATATAGAATTTTTTTATTTATTATTTGTTTGTTTTTTGTTTTTTTCAACTTGCTTACACGCATTATGTTTATTACGTAAATTAAATTTTAAAATATGAAAAAACAAAAAAAATTTTATATAAATATACAAGTAGTTAAAAATTGTGAGTTATTCCGAACAGATAATAAAATTGAAACATCTGAAAAATAACCAATTGTCATTTCGAAGGAACGGAGAGAGGGAGAAATCTTAAATGTTATTATTCTGCTTTTAACTCCTAAAAACTTTATCAAATTTTATTTGCTAAACAAATCAATTTTATTTAACTATCAGACACAATTTAATAATCATAAATTAAGAGATAAGAATTATGAAGACTTTATCAATCAGAATAATCCCATTTGTCTTACTTGTAGTTTTATTTGGGTGCAATACTACTTCCAATAATACTTCTAAAAAAATTCCTGATGAAAAAATTGAAACGGCAAAAACAGATGTAAAAAAAGTATTAAAAGAATATAAAAATGCGATTGAAAACCTTTCGGCTGATAACACAATCGATTTATTTGCTAAAAATTCTGCCGTGTTTGAATCCGGAGGTCTAGAAGGTACTTACAAAAATTATGTGGAGCATCATTTAAAACCTGAATTAAAATTGTTTAAAAGTTTTAAATTCACTAATTACAAAGTAGATGTTTCTATCGATTTACCCTATGCCTTTTCTACAGAGACATATGTTTATACTATTGTTGTAAAAGCCGACAAAGAAAAAGCAAGAAAGGAACGTACCATTAGCCAAAAGGGTGTAGCCACTGCGGTTCTTAAGAATATAGACGGCAAATGGAAAATATTGAAATATCATTCTTCGGCAAGACGAATTAGAAAATAAAGTTTTAAATAAATTTTTCTTATATTAATTTTTGCTGATATGCAGTTTATCATCTTAATGATTTTTATAATTGCTAATAAGGAACTATTATGTTATTAAAACAAAAAACAAAACCTTTTATAAATACTGCCATTCTGGGAATGGGATTATTAGTTACTTCCACAAGTTTGTTTACCGGCTGCAGTAGAAACGAAGAGTTAAAAGTAGAAACAAAACCCAATGTGTTATTTATCATTGTTGATGACTTGCGTCCCGAACTTGGAGTTTACGGGAACAAACAGATTAAAACTCCCAATATTGATGCGCTCGCAAAAGACGGAATAGTTTTTACAAAAGCCTATGCGCAGGTTGGTGTTTGTGCTCCATCAAGGGCAAGTGCAATGACAGGACTCCGTCCGGATTCCGACAGGGTTTGGCATCTCGGCGATAAATTTAGAGAGACAATTCCCGATGTTGTAACAATGCCCCAGTATTTTCACAAATACGGTTACTACACAGTTTCAACAGGAAAAATTTTCCACAATCATATGCCCGATTCAGTCTCCTGGGACGAACCTGATTTACGACCGCCAAAATACAACACAAAAGATATGTTGGATCGCGATGCTGAAACTTTTTATCACGACGATGGAACTATCGCAAAACAAAAAATAGCAAGAGATAAAATAATCAAAAAGAGACCGCACGCATACGCCGGCGGTTGGAATACGGGACCCGCAATGGAGGTAACCGATAATCCGGATACAGCATTTTATGACGCTGCACAAACAGACCTTGCAATAAAAACTATAAAAAGAATTAAAAATTACGATAAACCATTTTATTACGCACTCGGTTATTACCGTCCACATCTCCCCTTTGTGGTTCCTCAGAAATATTGGGATCTGTACAAAGATGTTGATATTCCACTTGCTCCGAATCCATTTATCCCCAAAGGTGCACCTGTATATGCCATAAACGGAGACTATGAGTTACGCGGTTACTGGGGATTTAAACATATCGGGCGCCCTGCTGTTTACCAGGTGCCTGATGATACTGCCCGCCTGCTGAAACGCGGGTATTACGCAAGCGTAAGTTATACCGATGCACAAATAGGCAGGCTGATGAAAGCTATGAAGAAAATGGGATTATACGATAACACCATAATAATTTTATGGGGTGATCACGGATGGAAATTGGGTGAACACAGAAGCTGGGGAAAGATGACAAACTACAACATAGACACTCAAGTTCCGTTGATAATTAAAGCACCGGGATTTAAAAAAGGAATGAAAATTGATAAACTGGTTGAGCTGGTGGATATGTTCCCCACCCTGCTTAATTTATCCGGAATTAAAGTAGACTCATATTTGCAGGGCACAAGTATGGTGCCGTTAATGAAAGATACTTCACTCGCCTGGAAGCCCGCTGTTTTCAGTCAGTTCCACAGGCGACCCCGGCACACACCCGACCATAAAAGATATATGGGCTATTCGATGACAACCCAACGTTACCATTACGTTGAATGGCATTACTGGGATAACGACAAAAAACTGCCTGGCATTTTAACCGGTGTTGAGCTTTACGACCGTCAAAAAGATCCACAGGAAAACGTGAATATAGGAATTCTGCCCGAAAACAAAAAACTAATTAGTCAACTTGCTAAAGAATTACACTCGGGATGGCGGGCGGCAATTCCCAAAAAGTTGAACTGATAAACATTTATGAGTTCTTCGCCCGGTTTTCATGTAATGGCAAAGCCGATAGGACCTATTTGCAACATCGACTGCAAATACTGCTTCTATCTTGAGAAAGAAAATCTCTACTCCGCCAAACAACGCGGAAAGAACAATTGGGCTATGCCCGATGACGTTCTTGAAGAATATATTAAACAAAAAATAGAATCGACCGATACGGACGAAGAAAGTTTTGTTTGGCAGGGCGGCGAACCTACGCTGCTCGGAGTTGACTATTTTCGAAAAGTAGTACAACTACAAAACAAATATGCTAACGGAAAAAAGATTAACAATGCATTTCAAACCAACGGAATTCTGATAGACAGCGAATGGTGCGAATTTTTTGCCGAAAATTCTTTTCTAATAGGACTTTCAATCGATGGTCCCCGTGAGCTGCACGACAAATACCGCGTCGACAAAGGAAGCAGACCGACTTTCGACAGAGTAATACACGGATTGAAATTATTAAAAAAACACAAAGTAGATTTTAACACGCTTACCGTAGTACAAAAAGATAACTCATATCATCCGCTTGAAGTTTATGATTTTTTAAAAGAAATCGGAAGCGGTTATATGCAGTTCATTCCCATCGTTGAAAGGATTTCCAAAGAACCAACCAACGGGCTTTCAATTGTTCTACCGGGTAATAAAAATGCAGAAGTGAGTGACTGGTCTGTAGAGCCTGAACAGTTCGGCAATTTTCTGATTGAGATTTTTAACCGGTGGGTGCTTAATGACGTGGGCAAATATTTTGTGCAGATATTTGACGTTTCGCTCGAAGTTTGGGTTGGGCTGCAAGCGGGTCTGTGTTTATTCAACGAAACCTGCGGCAAAGCACTGGCATTAGAACACAACGGCGATCTGTATTCCTGCGATCATTATGTCTTCCCCGAAAATAAACTCGGTAACATAATGGAAAATCCTCTGATTAAAATGGTGGAATCTGAGCAGCAAAAAAAATTCGGTACGGATAAAAAAGACAAACTGCCTGCATACTGCCGAAACTGTGAGGTGAAATTTATCTGCAACGGAGAGTGCCCTAAAAACCGTTTTCTAAATACGCCCGACGGAGAACCCGGACTCAATTATTTATGTGCAGGTTATAAAAAGTTTTTCAATTACATCGATCCTTATATGAAGTTTATGGATAATGAATTGAAAATAGGTCGCACACCGGCAAATGTTATGAGATGGGCAAGGGAAAAAGACAAAAAATTTCAAGCGGTTAAAGTCGGAAGAAACGAACCCTGTCCCTGCGGTAGCGGCAAAAAATATAAAAATTGTTGCGGGGTTTAGTTTTTTTATAATAAAAGATACTCATTAAAAAAGTACACAAACATCATCTTATTATTGCTAATTTTAGAATTGTAAAAAAAAAATTCTGAGTTCGATAATTGAGTTTATATATTCTAATACAAATAAAGTAATTACTATATATTTTGCCTGCATAAAATTTCATATATTCTGATTATTTGCAGTGATTATATAAGATATTATAGTTATATTTGGAATGTAAAATATGACAATAATGGTAATTATTTGCATAAATAATATATGAAAAACTCTTCATTACTTGGATTAAGCCGTAGAGAACGCGAATTAATTAGTTATTTTTCGGCAAACGAAAAAATTACTATTAATTCAGATGACGTAATTAAAATTCGTCATTGCTCACGTTCAACTGTCAATCAGATTCTTAGTCGACTTGCTCAAAAAGGTTGGTTACAAAGAGTGAGACACGGAGTATATTCTATCGTTCCACTATCTTCAATAACTACAACCCCTATAATTGAGGAAGTTTGGCCACTTGCTGTTAATCTTTTTGAACCAGCGTACATTTCTGGTTGGTCTGCCGCTGAACATTGGGATTTAACAGAGCAAATATTTAATAGTTTATCTTTAGTTACACAAAAACCACAGAGAAAATCAGTACAAATAATAAATGGAATAAAGTTTAGGGTAAGGGTACTGAAAAAAAAATATTTTTTTGGGACGAAAACTCTATGGTTTGGTAGCAATCAGGTCGAAGTAGCCGATCCAAGCAAACTAATAATTGATATAATGGATATGCCTGATTTCGGAGGTGGAGGACGCCACTCAATTGATATAGTAAAGGCATACTGGAATTCGGAGTTGAACAATCCGGAGCAAATACTTGAATATGCCATAAAATACAGAAGAGGAACTGTAATGAAGCGTCTTGGCTTTCTTTCTGAAAAGTTTAATGCACCTGTATCAAAGAAATGGCTACAGAAATGTAGAAGTTATCAATCGGCAGGGATTTCTAACCTTGATCCTAACAGTCCTGGCAGAGGAAAAATATCGAGCAAATGGAATCTACGAATAAACATTCCATTATAGATTAGATGATACCTAAAGCACAAATTTTGCAGCAAGCACATAATTACCAATTACAACCCACTACTGTTCAAAAAGACTATGTGATTGGGTGGTTACTCAGAACAATTTCATCACATTCAGAACTTTCAAAATGGATATTCAAGGGAGGTACCTGTCTTAAGAAGTGCTATTTTGAAACCTATAGATTTTCAGAAGATCTTGATTTCACAATCCCTAAAGAATTGGAAATTAATAAAGAGTCTATTCAATCTTATTTAAATGATGTTACTACTGAGATAGAATCAAAATCTGGACTAACATTTCCAAGAAAAGATTGGAAAATTGAAGAATATGAAAATAAAAGGGGCAATGTTTCATTTCAAGTTAAAATTCCTTTTGATGGTCCTTTAAAGCTTCCATCCAAGTCGCTGCAGCGAGTTAAATTCGATCTTACTCAAGATGAGTTGTTAGCTGACGAACCAACAATGTGCGATTTGCACCATGCCTATACTGACAAATTAGAGCCGGCTCCACAAATTCGCTGTTATTCAATAAATGAAATTCTAGCTGAAAAAACTAGGGCACTTGTAGAAAGGAATGGAAGAGCAAGGGATGTTTATGATATAGTCAATATTAGTCGAAACTTTAGACCTAAAATCAATATAACACTGACTATTGAGTTAACCAAGTCCAAGTTTGAATTCAAAGAACTCGAAATCCCATCGGTGGATTATATTATGAAATCAATTGATACTGAAGTGCTCAAAGCGAACTGGAATAATCAATTAGCACATCAAATAAATGATTTACCTCCAGTTGAGTCTTATCTATCTGATCTGAAAAACGCTATTGCCTGGTGGCTAGAACCAGCAATTGCCAAACCACAACTTATCACTATGCCCTGGGTAAGTGGAATACCGGTTGAGCACCAAATGTTCCCCGATATAGAGCCAGGAACTGCCCCAGCAGCTTTGGATTATATTCGTAGAGCGGCTCGAAACAGATTCCTTGTTCTTGTTATGTATAATGGTTCAGAACGGCTAGTAGAACCTTATGCCCTACGATACCCAGCAACGGGTAATAAAACTCTACACGTTTGGGAAGTAAAAAAGGATGGATTGCCATCTAATCAACATAAAAGTTTTATAACTAACCGGTTAATCTACCTATCAACTTCTAATAAAACTTTTGTTCCTAAATGGGAAGTTGAGTTATAATTAGCAAATTATGTATAACGTATCAATAAACACATTATGTTTATTACGTATAATTAAATTTTTAAATATGGAGAAACAATAGATTTTATATATACAAGCAGTTAAAAATTAAGAATTTCTCCTATCTAAACTATTGCCAACCTCTGAGTTTTTGTTTTTACTTCACTACCCTTTTGTGTAATTATTTTATACAGATAAACTCCGTTGGCTAAGATGTCCTCGTCTCTACCGTCCCAAAATATTCTGTTAAAATCAAAGTTGAAATCTTTGTGTTTCAAAATAATCTTTTTGATTTATTTTAAAAGGTGGATTGAAACTGAATAATAGTCTTGGTATTTATGTCAAGGAAGTTATTGTAAGATTTATGAAAAGGGAAAGCTTATGAAAAACTATGCATTTATTGACGGTTAAAATTCATAACGTAACACAAAATATAAATTATCATTTTTTTTAAATTGACCGAAGAAAGTATAGTTCTTCTTTCCACCCATAATAATACCTCCTGTGGAAACCCATATACCATCTTCCAACTCATAGCGTATTTCGGGATTTATGTAGTAGTCTTTATCATTGGGACTGTAGAATGTGAAAAAAGAAAGCCGCAAGGTTTGATAATTGAGAAATTGTGTCAGCCGCAAACTTAAAGTATGCCGCAATTCTTTACGCTGCGGAAAACCCAAAGGTAAAGATTTTATGTACTGCGAATACTTTTGAATCTGCTCACCGTAATATTGTAAACCGAGGGTGAAATTCTCACCAAATGCCTGCTGATAGCCAACAAGAAAACGAATCTGTGAATTTTCAATTGCAGGATTTGTTCCATCTATGTCATCCCTTGAATCGTAATAACCACCTTCCAAACTGAGCACGCCGGTTAGAAACGAACCTTGCAGGCTGGCACCATAAACATTAAGCCGGGGATGGAAAATCTTTACCACGCCGGAATTTTTATCAAAGTTCATCCCCGGGGGACTGGGATAGAAACCGCGATAGGCATAAAGTGAAACATCGTAATTGCCGAGATTACGGTACAGGCGCAATGCTAATTGAGTGTTCTTTAAACTATTCTCCGGTAGGCGTTCGGTTTGCTTTGCTGTGGAAGGAAAAGGATTATAAACCATTAGACGATCACCCACAGGCAGAATGTCCGGCTGGTAAAAAGGAATGGCAATAACCTGCGCCGAGATAAATCCCCCATAGTAATTTACATTAAGAGCATCGGAGCCAAATTTAAGATATTCCAGCGGTCTTCCTGAAAGAAAAGCAATCCAATTTTTGGGGAATACATCGTTGATAAAAACTAAATCGCCAACGCCCCACGTGATGATTTGACGACCCGCACGGATATTGAAATTTTTCAAATCCAAATCCACATAGGCTTCCCGGATATCTAAACCGGCACGTTGAGCAAGAGCATCATAATATAAATCAACTTTTGTTAACATACCGACGGTGGAACCATAGCGGGTTATTTCGAGCTGCAAACGTTCATCACCCAGAATATAATCAGGTAAAGGCTGCCCGAATTTGTTGGTCAGTCCATCGGTATTGGCAACACGCACCGAATAATTAATCTGTGAGAAACCATGAAGAGAAAAACCCTGTGCTTGAAGTCTGCTGCTCAAAAAAGTTAAAGATAAAAGTAGAATAAGCTTCAGATACAAATTCATCTAATCCACTTCCTCGGGGCATTGCGGAGATAACGCTCGGAAAAAATGTTATCTCTCAATCCAATATTGTATTTTACTTCAGTAAAACTCACTTCGGTACGATGTCCGTTTTGAGTATTTAACATAGTGCGTTTTATAATTGTCGGGATGTCCTTAATATTCTCGATCTTATCGGCTGTAAATGTTTTATATAATTCACCTCGTTTGTCGTAATACTCTTCCTTCAATGGTAGGAATGTTTCTTTATCAATCCAAGAAACCTTACGACTAAAGTAAGCGCTCGACGCTTGCTTCGGTACACTTTCTACAACAAAGGCATCTCTACCGTTTATCTTCTCTTCTTTTTTCAGCGTATATATGTCGTCTGATAAGTCGCGCCCGGAAACATCTTCGTAACTAAAATCCGAGCCAACAAAGCTGGAGTTCTTATCATCAGCGGCGATGCGTTTTACCAGTTTTATTGCCGGAATGTACAACCAGCGGTCATCGTCTCTGCCGGTATATTTCCAGACCATAAAGGTCATGCCGCGAACATCAGCCGGACGGTGAAAATACATATAGTATTTTTGGTCCCTGCTGTCTTTCATATTTAACCGCAGCATTGTCAATTCGCGTATGCGCTCCCCACCGTTTTTGCTAATAAGTTTCATTAAGACTTTAGCTTGCATATCTTTACCGGCATAGTAAAATGCTTGTTGAGATTTAGTTATGATTTCCTTTCCGGATAATTTTTTCTGAGCCATTCCTGATCCAAAATTCCAAAACATTAAGAAGGTTATTGAGTACAGGATATAATTTTTTATTTTCATGAATCTTCCCTTTTGTTATTTTATTTTTTAATAAAACGAAATCCAATTATTCGCATAAGACCCGGCAGAAGAAGCAATGTAGTTAATGTACTAAAAGCCATCAGTAGTGCAAAGAAAACACCGACGGTTACGTATGGACCCAGTGTAGCAAACACTAAGGGTAGGAACCCAAGAATTATAACGAATGCATTACGGGAAATAGCTCGAGCCGGTCCTTGAAAAATATAATTATTTGTGGCTTCCAAATCTCCGTTCTCTTTATACTTTTGTTGAAATCTCAGGATAAAGTGGATAGCAAAATCTATGGACAACCCCAGGGCTAACGATGAAACTACTGCTATAGGCATGTCATAATCTTTCCCTACAAACCCTACTAAACCATAAGATAGAACAATTGCAAAGGTCAAGGGCATCATGGATATAAAAGCTAAACCTGGGGAACGAAACAAAATAAGCATCAAAATGAATACTGCAGCAAACCCACC
Organism: Ignavibacteria bacterium; assembly: GCA_011052365.1. Classification (GTDB taxonomy): domain Bacteria; phylum Bacteroidota; class Ignavibacteria; order Ignavibacteriales; family Ignavibacteriaceae. Next base: position 5,769 of record DRJC01000321.1, on the reverse strand, counting down.
TAACACAGCTTCCAACATGCCTTTCACCATCAAATTCTGCCAGACTTTGTTTATGTAGGTTAGCCCTGACCAGCGGATTTTAATGCCCTGCGGTATATCATTTTTTTCCGTAAACTTTTTAACATCCTTTTCAACCTGCTCCATATCCCTGTTGTCTCCTCGTTTCATTTGTACCCAGATGTTTGCTTTCTGATAATTGTTATTTACGAAATTATCGAGATCATTAGGATTACCTGACATCTGAAAAAGAAATAGGTACTGAGCAATTTCATCCTGCTTCTGCGGAATTACACCCCGCCCGGTTGTGTTTCCTTTAAGGACATTTCCAATCCGTTTTACAATATCTGCAACCGAAGAAGTCTTACCTACAACATCTTTTTTTTCAAGAAATCCTTGCAGATTACTGATATAGGTCATCACTTCAGGACGTTTAATATCATCGGGGTGCTTTCCTTCTAAAGTTAAATATGCCATATAAGTACCACCGAATAGTTGATTCATCACCCGGTCTGCAACACGAATCTTGCTGTCCTTGTTAAACCAATTCACAGGGTTATCGTTCACTACAATTTTGGTAAGACCCCAGATTCCAATAGCCAAAAGAAATATTGAGCCTAATAAAATTACACGACTTTTTGTAAAAGCAAATTGTCCTATACCAGGCAATATCCTTTTTAAGAAGGATGGTTTTTTAACACTCTTTGAAATTTTAGCTTTCAATTTTTCTTCACGTATCAGCATTATTGATGCAGGGATAAACGTAACCGTCAACAACCATGCTGCTATAACACCAATCGCAACAAAAATGCCGAAAATTCTAACCGGAGGTATATCTGCCAAAGCCAGGGATGAAAATCCAACGGCAGTAGTTAGTGAAGTGTAGAGCATTGGTGTAAATAGTTCATCGGTTACAGCCAGCATTGTTTTTTTGCGATCCTGCAAAGCCGGGTAACGGTCATAAAATTCACTTAATATATGAACGGAATCCAACACGGCTATGGGCATTAGAAAAATCGGTATCATTGAACTCATGATATGTACTGTATTGCCCAGACCAATCAGTGCACCCATACCCCAAACCACGCTAAACATAGCCACAATCATCGGGGAAATTATTAATGAAATTTTACGGAACAAATAGAACAGCAACAGAAAAATTACCAACCCAATAAGCGGAGCTAATATGCCCATTTGAATAAACATCTCAAAGCCGAAAGTATCTTCCGCTACCGGTAACCCGGCAATATAATATTTTTGAGATTTGTCCAACTCTTTTTGCGCTATTTGTTCAATCTTCTTTGAAATACGGTAACTCATATTTTTCTGCTGTATGGGAATATACAGTGCAACGGCATCACCTTTTTTTGAAATTATTTTCTCAACAAAGAGAGGATTATTATAAACACTTGTTTTTATAGCTTCAACTTCCTTGTTTGTCTGCGGTACTGTTTCCATAATGCGGCGCACTTTTAGAAGCCCGCCCTCTGATGTTACATTATCTGTAGTTGTGAAGCTAATGACATCTTTAACTATGACGCCCTTGATTTTCAGGATTTCATCCGTGATACGAGCAATCTTGTCCAAGGTCTTCGGCTGGAAGATTCCGTTCTTATCGGTTATGCCCAACACAATCATGTCCCGGATACCAAAATCCTTTTTAATCTGGTCATAGAAAACGCGATCGGGTTGATTGGTTTCCAACATATTCTCCGGATCAGTGTCAATGTGTGCCTTAGGGAATTGGAAAAGAAACAGACCGGTAATGATTAAAGTTAGTATTATAACAAATTTGGGGTGATTTATTGAAAAGTATGTAAGTTGTTTAAGCGTCATTCATTTCCTCCTTTAAATAAGCTCTAATTTTTTTCTACTAAAAACCCTGCTTCTTTCCACTCAGGTAGCCCTTCCTCTAAACGCGATGCAGCATATCCTTCGTCACTAAGAATTTTAATTGCTTCCGGGGATAAAACACAATATGGTCCACGGCAATAGGCAACAACTTCACGATCTTGGGGAATTTCATTTAAGCGTTCTCTTAGTTGAGATAACGGTATTGAAATGGCACCGGGAATATGTCCGCTGCTAAATTCTTCTTCAGGTCTTACATCAAGTACTATTACATCATTAGATTGAATCCGAGACCATAATTCTTCTCTACTAATTGCATTCATTGCATTTCTTTCGTCTAAAAAATCTCTTACCACTTCTCTTATTTCAGCCACCCTACTTTTAGCTAACGACTGCAAACCTTTCCAGCAATTGAAAACTTTTTCATCGGAAAGTTTATAATATATTCTTACACCTTCTTTGCGACTTTCAACAAGTCTCGCACTTTTTAATACCTGAAGGTGGCGGGATGTATTTGCAAAAGTTGCTGAGATTTGTCGGGATAAAGTTTCTACGTCTTTCTCACCTTGTTCCAGGATATCTATAATCTCTAATCTCTTAGGACTGGAAAATGCTGCGGCGATATTGGCAAATTGCTGGAATATCAGGTCTTTAAATTCACGTGCTTTCATTGATTAAACCTTTTTATATTTATTATTCAATTGAACAATTGAATAATAGAATAATTATATTTCAATGTCAAGTTGTCTATAAATATATTATCTCTAAAGGGACAATAGGAATTACAAATCTTTTAATTAATAGCCTTTTTTTACTTTATAATTTTGGAGCAGTTTTTTAATATTATTTTTAGAAATGAAGTCCCGAAGAAACAGGATATTTCTGATAAAAAAAACAAAGTTTAAACTTGCGAAAAATAAGGAATATCAAGAAAAGACAAGTAGAATAAAAAAAATAGTTTTTTTAGGCACAATTATTATCTCAATAAAGTATATAATTATAGAATGTACCAATTTATTTGTTGACTTTAAAAAATATATTGATTAAAATTTATTGCTCAATATTAGCAATAAACATTCAAGGGTAGTTAAATGAAGGTAGAACAATATTATATTATTATCACTATTTCTTTCAAAGAAGAAGGGAAAAAATGGACGGCGCATTGTGAAGAATTGGGGACAGCTGCTTATGGGAAGTCTTTGGAAGATGCAAAGATTAAAATACAAGAAGCCATTGATCTTCATCTGTGTACTTTGGAAGAAGTAGGAACACTGATGGAATTTCTTAATGAAAACAAAATCAAAATAATTAAAGAAAAACCTACGAAAAATATTAATATAAGTATTCCACCTAATAGTTCTATTTTAACTCAATCTTATATACCTAAAATACATGCTTATTGCTGATGTCTAACCTACCAGCTATTTCAGGGAATAAACTAATTAAACTTCTAATAAAGGATAATTGGGTCTTAAAAAGAAAAGCAAACCATGGTGCTTCTTTATACAAAGTTTTTAAAGACGGTAAGAAAAGAGTAACTATAATACCCACCAAGAATGATTCTCTGCCTACAAGAACTTTATTCGCAATATTAAATGACAAACAAACCGGGCTTGGGAAAAGGGGTTTTCTTAAATTATTGGAAAAGAAATAATACTAAGAGATAAGTATTTCTTTATAAATAATCTTGAATATCATTTTAATATATCTTTTCTTCTTAAATATAAATATGTCGCAAGAGTTATAATATTTTCTGTAAAAGTAAAAAACACTGTTGTACCAATTACATAATATACCGGAACTATAATAAATAAAAGAACGACATTGATGAATGCAACAATTAATATAATTTCTGTAAAAACCTTTTTTAAAATCCCAAATTTAAGATCCGATATTAATAGCCTATCTTATTATCGCCAATTTCTGAATTACACTTTTGGTGGTGTTTCCACTGTATAAAATAACTTTGTAAATATATGTTCCGTTGGCAAGCAGATCTCCGTCCTGGTCATGTCCGTTCCAGTAAATCCTATTAAAATCATAATTAAGTTTTGTAGATTTTAATTTTATAACTCTTATTAACCTGCCCGCAACTGTAAATATTTTTATCTTTAATTCATCCGGTATTTTTGTCAGCTTAAATGTAAAATAGGTTGAGCCTGAAAAAGGATTCGGATAATTATAAAGTTTTAACAGCTGTAAACTATTCGATACAATAAAACTTTTCTCTTTCACAATTGAATTTGCAAACTGCGTAGAATTACTTCTGCCGGTAATTTTTAAAGTATAACGCCCGTCTTTAAGTACAGGTTTGTAGTCAACCACAATTTGAGGGTTGTTGGAATTAAGGGTATAACTAAGTTGAGCCGTATTATCGGCAAAATAAACAGGTTTATTATTTAAAGAAATTGAGACAGCAGAAGTATCTGTTATTGGAGATGAAGAATTACTGTTCAATTCAATCTTAATATCGGGTTTGGCAGATACAAAATCATCATCAATTATTTGCTGACCGTCAAATGTAATTTGCATTTCGGGTTTTGTACTATCTGCTTTAATAACATAATGTAAAATGCTAATGTTATTATCTTTATAAAATTCATTTATTTTGTCCTCCCCGTCAACGACAATAATTATATTATGTTTCCCCAGTAAATTATTCGCACTAAAATTTATATTCATTGCTATTTTGCTACCTTGAGGAATATTCACCCTCCTCTGTAATAATATAATATTGTCGCTTACGGAAAATTTATCCGTAACTTTTATATCTACTGAATCCGCATCCGAATAGCCCGCATTGACAACACTAAATTTTAGGTTGATGTTTTCTCCGGGACTAACACTGTCTACATTAAAAAGAACGGTTTGATAATTGATACCCAGCTCGGGCAGCCCATCGTAGTTGATTTCCAATTTGTTTATTTCCGGTGAAGGAACTCCGTTTGCAGAGTTAAACTTTGCAATCAAATTTATTTGAGGATAAATATTTGCATTAATACTACCTAAATCTGCAGAACCGTTCACAATTTGTAAAGAGGATAAAGTATCTACTTTATTATCACCTTTTATTCCAATTGGGATGTATGTAATAGAAGTACCCTGGGGAAGATTTTGATATACTAATAGACTTTTCCATTTTGCAACAGGACCTAATTTAGTTGTTTCAAAATATCCCGAATTATTTCTAATATTTATTGTTGTATCAATAGTTGCTCTTCCGCCAAAAGTTCTTTTAAAAGATTCAGGCACTGAGCCGGGTACTGCTCCTCTTCTTCCAATCATAGCCCATGAGTTTCTGAAACCAAGACTGTCAATGTAAATACTTCCAAATTCTTTTATTTTATTTCTAAGTGCAGTTGTCAGATTTTGACTTCCTTCGTCTTTAATTCCAAAAAGTACCAAATACGAATTGTCAAGTGTGTCTAATAGATTTATATAATCGTTAACCTTATTAGCATCGCCAAAAATATCGAAGTGAAAATCTTTTACAAAACTTAAATCATCATTTTTAAATAAGACAACAAAATGCCCTCTCTCTGTGTTAGAAGTAACATAATCTTGATTGTTCTTTTGTATAACAATAGCATTGCCGTCGTTAAATCCGCCCGATATTATTTTAAAATCTGCAATTGATGAATCAAGCTTAAGAATATTATTTTCAAACTTTATATTTTTTAATTTGGAATTTTTATAACTCAAGCTGTCCTTGAATAAAATATTATTTTTATCTCCCACCACAAAAGTCCTAACACTCCCCCAATTATTACTGTCCTGAATTTTTGAACGCAGCCATATTCTTTTATTGTTAAAATACTTTTTGATATTTACATCAGTATAAAAAGTATTGAAAGGGACAGAAAAAGTTTGTGAATTATTAGAAGCCATATTATCAGCTGCCTCCACTTCAAAACTATTTGC
>DRJC01000320.1 GCA_011052365.1 Ignavibacteria bacterium | reverse complement strand
ATTCCGAAATTTCTATATAAATTTGATTTTGTGTCTCTTCCCTTTTGATGCCCGATAATCATAACTTTATATTCATCCATTTCGGCAAAACCACCGACTATCGCTTTGTCATCTTTAAATTGCCTGTCGCCGTGCAGTTCAACAAAATTATTTGTCATTGCGTAAATATAATCCAGCGTGTAAGGACGGTCGGGATGCCTGGCAAGCTGAACACGCTGCCATCTTGTTAAATCTCTATAAACCGATTCTTTAAGATGGTTCACTTTATCTTCTATTTTTTTTATCTCTGGAGCTATGTCTAAGTTATCGGCATATTTCCTCATCTCTTCCAACTTTGCTTCTAATTCATAAATTGGTTTTTCAAAATCTAATACTGTTTTAGCCATTTTGTTTTTGCTTCCTCATCTTTAACAATGTTCTTCTGATAATATCCAAATCAAGCCAAATATTTTGATTGCGTGCATAAAAAATATCTAACTTTTCTTCAGTGTTTTTTTTATTTCCTTCAGTGTACCAAAGTCCCGTTAACCCTTTTTTACCTTTATAAAAACTCGAATTATTTTCAGACGCCAGTTTAGGTCCTACAAAACTGACTTTACCTGAAAAAATTCTAGGAACATTTAGTATAATATTAACAAACTCAGAGCTCTGTTTTTTGCGATTGAAAATTAAATATATAAAAGGATAAATGAAAAACAAAATTACCAAACCTGTTAAATAATCGAATAATACTTTTATTTGTTTGTGGGGAAATTGGTTTATATTATAATTAAGCTCAATAACCGGCACATCATCGAGCATATCAACAGAAGTTTTGCCGACGATATAATCCAAATTTTTCCCGACCAATTTAAATTCAACACCAAGGTTTTTACAATCTGAAACGATCTTCATTATTTGAGAATAGGATAAATCCGATGTGGAAAATACAACTTCAATAATTTTTTCGTCTCTAATTACTTTTGTTATGTTTTCAATACTCCCGATAATATTATACTGATCAATGCTTTCCCCGACCCTGTTAAAAGATTGACCAATCAGACCGGCAATTGAATAAAGCCTAACCGAATTACTTTCTAATTTTTTTGCAATGTTAACGGAGAATTCATCAATGCCGATAATCAAAGTTCTTCTTTGTTTTATTTCATCGTTTAACAAACCGGTCTTTGAAGATAATCTAAATACAAGCCTCCATAAAATAATAAAAACAGAAAACATAGAATACGTTATCAGAACAACCGCCCTGCTGTATGCAAACTGTTTTAAGAAAAATGTAAGCGATGTTAGTATTAAAAAACCGGCAAGTATGCTGCCGATATTCCTGAAAATTGAGAGTTTATCTTTTTGATAAACACCTACTACCGCTGAAATAAAAAATTGAAGTAAAAATGGAACGGTATAAATATACGCTAAATTATTTTGGGGAAACCCGGTCCACCTATTGTGACCAATATAAATTTTTTCAGCAATTAAAAGTGAAAGGTCAAAAAAGAAAAAGTCTAAAAATATTGCCAAAATTATCAACTTATATTTACCGAGGAAAGAAATAAATCCCCTTGCCAATATTGCGGTGCGTAAAATAAATTCAACAACAAACGATGTTGAAAAGTGTTTCTTTACAAACAGGTGCATTGCATTATAAAATATTTTTGTTTCATCAATGGAGCTTCTTTTTGTACTTTCACCTTTGTAGTGAATAATTTGAGTTGAAGCGACATAAAATATTTTATAACCGGCTTTCTGTATTCTAAAACAATATTCGAGGTCTTCTCCGTACATAAAATATTCTTCGTCAAGTCCGCCTATTTTATCGTAAACCTCCCTTGTAAACATCATAAAAGAACCTGACACCGCATCAACTTCGCAAGATTTATTTTCATCAAGGTAAGTGAGATTATAGCGGGCAAATATTTTAGATTTGGGAAATAGGGTACTTAAGCCTGTTACCTTGCAGAACGAAGTCCAGGGACCCGGGAAACTTCTTCTGCAGGCAAGCTGAAGTGTACCGTCAGGATTTAATATTTTACAACCTGCCAAACCTACTTCGGGGTGTGATTCAAAAAAATTTATCATTTCAGTAATAGTATCTTCGCTAACCAATGTATCGGGATTTATAAGCAGCAAATATTTTCCTTTTGAAATTTTCAATCCCAAATTATTTGCTTTACTAAAACCAAGATTTTCTTTGTTGTCGATAAGAGTTACTTGCGGGAAATTATTTCTGATTAGTTCAACACTTCCGTCGGTTGAAGCATTATCAATAATTATAATTTCGTGTGTAATATTCTTTAATGCTTTATCTAAAGAAAGGAGAAGACTTTGCAAAAAATCTTTAACATTATAATTAACTATTATAACTGAAAGATCGATTTGCCGGTTCATCAAAGACGTCCGAATATACTACGTATTCTTAATTCCCAAACCATAACAATTGCTTCACGAACAATCTTTTTAGACATTTTAGATTGACCTTCTGTTCTGTCAACAAATACGATTGGGATTTCACAAACTTTAAACCCTTTTTTCCACGCTTTAAATGTCATTTCAATCTGAAAAGCATAGCCATTGGATTTTACTTTATCCAAATCAATTGCTTCAATTACTTCTCTTCTAAAACATTTAAACCCACCGGTTGCATCGCATACTTTTAATCCCGTTATGTAGCGTGTATAACCATTTGCAAAGTAACTAAGGAGCAGTCTTTTAATCGGCCAGTTTACAACATTTACCCCTTGTTTATAACGGCTTCCTAAAACCAAATCACAGTTTTTAATTTGTTTCAAAAAATTTTCTATCTCTTTAGGATCGTGAGAAAAATCGGCATCCATTTCAAAAATAAAATCATACTGATTTTTTAATGCAAATTTAAATCCTTCAATATAAGCCGTTCCCAACCCTAGTTTTGCTTTGCGGGTTATTAATTTTACCCTGTCGGTAGTTAGCATAAGCTCTTTAACATAGTTACTCGTTCCGTCGGGTGAGTTATCATCAACAATTAGAATGTCTAAATCATACTTCTCATAAAGGGTAATTATTTCGGGCAAAAGTTTTTGTACGTTTGCCAACTCGTTGTAAGTGGGTATTATGACTAATGATTTTTCCGACATTTGATTAATATTAATGTTAATAATTATAAAATATATGAAAATTATACCTTAAATTTAATTTATATTTTACCTGTAATGCTTTTGCCCCAATAAAACAACAAAAACCGTTCTAAATAATATTTTCAAATCCATCCTTAAAGACATATTTTCAATATAGAATAGATCATACTTTAACTTAACTTTTACATCCTCAATACTTTCGTCGTATTTATGTTTTATCTGTGCCCAGCCGGTTATTCCGGGTCTCACTTTCAATCTTCTTTTATAATATGGAATCTCATTCGTAAATTTATCAACAAAGAACGGTCTCTCCGGTCTTGGTCCAACCATGCTCATCTCACCCTTTAACACATTTATCATTTGCGGAATTTCATCGATACGCAGTTTCCTTAATATTTTACCGACTCTTGTAATTCGAGGATCATTTTTCTTTGACCAGACCGGACCGCTTTGTTTTTCAGCATCATTAAACATCGACCTAAATTTATTTACTTTAAATATTTTACCGTCAATCCCGCATCTTGTTTGTCTAAAAAAAACAGGTCCTTTACTATCTAATTTTATTGCTATTCCTGATAACAAACAAATCGGCAAAGATAAAGTAAGTGTTATAAGTGAAACAAAAACGTCCATCAGTCTTTTAACTTTCTTTTCCCATTCCGGCATTATTTCAGGCATCAAATCAATTAGGGGAATTCCATAAAGCTGTGATGTTCTTGCCTGCCCGGAAAGAATTTCATAAAGATCGGGTACTATTTTAAGCCCCACTTGTTTTGACGAACACTTACCCAATAAATCGATCAATATATTATCATCCTTTTTATCAAGTGCAATAATTATCTCTTCTATAGAATAGTCATCAATATATTTAATTAATGAAGAAGTAGAACCGATAACCTTTGTACCTTTATATTCTTTACCGATATTCTCTTCCTCAACCGCTACAAAACCGGAGACATCAAATCCCAAAGCTCTATGACTTTCAATCTGCTCTAATACTTCCTTCCCTTTAGAGTTAAAGCCCACAATTAAAGAATTTTTTCTGCCGACTCCGTTTATGAGTAATCTTCTTTGAACGTATCTAATCAGCAGTCTGCCTGAACCCACAAAGGTAAGGAACATTCCCCAGTAAATAAGAATTAGTGTCCTTGAACCTGAACTTACACCGTGAATTGAGTCATCAATATAGATTGCAAAGAAGAGTATAAAAATTCCGATAAACGAAGATTTGAACAGGGTGGAAATTTCGTCAAAACGGGATGCGGCAAACCAGGTTTTGTACATTCCGATAAACAGAAAAATAAAGAACCAAAAAAGATAAAGTATGAAAGATGTGATTAAAAAATCAGGACGAATAGCAAAAGAGAATAAACCTGATTCCACCCGGAAAACAAAATAAAGATAACCTGCTGAATAAATAGTAATAAAGTCTATTACAAGTACTGATATTTTTTCGAGTTTTTTGTTCATAAATTTATGAGTCGAACCTGCCTGCACGTAGTCCCGCCTCCCAAAGTCCTACGGCGGGCAGGCGTTTCGGCATAGGCAGGTCTAAAAAGATTAAGTATGAGAAAACCGGGTAAAAATTTTGAACAAAAATAAAACATAATTTTGTTAAACATTCCTTTTTAGAGTAGACTTATTTATTAATGAACCTTTAATTTACCAACTTCATTTTTTAAATATTCTTCAAAATCACCGACTACTTTTTCCCAACTTAATATATTTTTTATAAGACTTCTTCCCTCTTTCACTTTTTCTCTTGCCCTCTCAGGGTTAACTAATATTGATACTACTTTTTCCGAAAATGAATCCGGATCATCAGCAATAAAAATATAATCATTAATTTCTTTAGGTAATCCTTGTACCGCCAATGAAGTTGCTACAACGGGAACACCCAAAGCAATGGATTCGATAATTTTGTTCAATGTTCCTGCCCCGAATCTCATTGGCGCAATATTTACGCAGCTTGTTAAATATTCTCTTCTAATATCTTTTACGTAACCCGTAACAATAATTTTATCGGAAGAGTAATTTCTAATTTTACGTGGAGGCTTTTGTCCCACAATATAAAACTTTGCATCTGATTTTTTATTCAAAATTCTTGGAAATATTTTTTCAGTAAAATAAATTGCTGCATCATAATTTGCAAAGTAAGGCATATTGCCGGTAAATATTATTTTATTTTTATCGTAATCAATTTCTTCATATTTAAAATTTGAAGTATCAACTCCATTTTGAAGAATATTTATTTTTGTTTTTATACCGTTATTTATTAAATGATTTTTATCAACTTCGGAACAAATAAAAAGTGTGTCGAATTTTTCCGCAATTTTTTCATACTTTTCCATTCTCTTTTTTTCAATCTTTATGAATAATTTTTTAAAGGGATTCTTTTCTATCTCTGTAAATCTCTTCAAATATAGAGACACGGCATCTGTAAAATCTAGAATATTTAAGTTGTTCCTATTGTGACTATCCGGTTTATAATATTGTGCAGTTCTTACAAGGTGGTAATAAATAACATCATAATTATTTCCTTTAAGCTCATTTAACTTGGATACCATTTTGCCGGAACTGTAGAAAGCAGCTTGAAATGGTAATGACGAAAAGAGATTACCCATTACTTTTAACATTGAATTGAAAACAGAGAACTTTACTGTAAATATTTTAATCCCCAATTCCTTAAATATTTTTATATCTTCGTTTTGATTTTTCCGTCTTAAAAAAGTTAAAATAGTAACTGAATTATTTTTAGATAACTGCTTGGAAAGATTAAATATCTTAAGCTTGTCTCCCCTAAACGGCGGATAAGGAATACGTGGTGTTATTATTAGGATTTTCAAAATTGTTATAATTCAATTATGCTGATAATTTTAAACATTTATAATAGTAAAATTACAAACTTCCTCAAAACTATAAATGAATAGTTTAATAATAATCATTAATTTAATAGTGGATCATTAATAATAAAAGATAGTATTGAAAGTTTTACACATAAATAATTTTGGAAAAGGCGGCGGCGCAGAAACTGTTTTTAATATAACGGAATACTTAACTATATTTAAGAATTAATTGCTTTACTTTTTGCAATTTAAAACAACAATTGCACTCATTTTACAACTCAGATTATGAAAAATAAATTTAAAAGCATTCTTCAAAACATACTTGGATTTAATAATTATCTTTTTGTGTTTTCAATTTTTAAAATTTTAACTCTTAAGTTTGATAAAGAAGAAGGTAAATTTCTAAACTTCTTGAAATTATTGCCTAAAGATGCCGTTGTGCTTGATATTGGTGCTAATATAGGAATAATGACTGTGTTATTGGCTAAGAGATGTACCAATGGACAAATTCATTCTTTTGAACCGATAGATGAAAATTATAACACTTTAATAAAAATAATTGATTTTTTTAGACTGAAAAACGTTAAGAGTTATAAATTAGCTCTTGGAGAAAGAAACGCAAAAGCAAAAATGATAATGCCAATCAATAATTCTATTAAACTTCAGGGGCTTCCGCATGTTATTACTGAAAATGATTCAAATGAAAAAGGAAATGAGTATGAAGTCGAATTAAAATCTCTAGATTCTTTTGGGAATAATGAACTTAAAAAGATTCATGCTATCAAAATTGACGTTGAAAATTATGAATATTTTGTATTTAAGGGCGCACAAAATTTACTGATGAGAGATAAGCCGATTATATATACAGAACTCTGGGATAATGAATTCAGAATAAAAACTATTGAATTTCTATCTTCTTTAGGTTATGAAGTAAATGTATTTGATAATAATTCATTTGAAAAATTTGACCCTGCAATCCATATAACGGAAAATTTTTTTTTCTTTCCCACAGACTAAGTTACATTGAAAAAATTAAAAGTTTTACATATTAATAATTATGATAAAAAAGGCGGTGCTGAAACAGTCTTTAATTATACAAGGAAAAATTTAGAAGGAGTTGAAAACTATTCTGGTTTTATAAAACTTGATAATAATGGTGATGATCCAAATATCAGTTTTAATAATAGTAAAGGTAATAATAAAATCATCAATAGCTTAAATTATATTTATTCCTTTGAGAACAAGAGAAAACTCTTATCTTTTCTAAAATCCCATCAAATTGATATAATTCATTTGCATGCCTTCATTTATCCGTTGACTCCTTCAATTTTACAAGCCATTACATGGATAAAGAAAAAAAACAAAATGAAAGTGATTGAAACTTTACACGGTTTTCATCTTGTATGCCCAAACCTGAGTCTTTTTAATTACAAAAAAAATGAATTATGCAATAAATGTGTTGGTAAACATTATAAATTTTTTATTTTTACAGATAATTGTGATGGAAGAAATTATTTTTATTCTTTATTGAAAGGTATAAAATATTTTATTTCCGACCGCCTGATTAAGCATAAAGAGATTGTTGATCACTTTATTGCGCCAAGTGAATTTTTAAGAAACAAAATGATAGAAGACCACATTCCAAGAGAAAATATTTCAATAGTTAGAAATCCCATAATTATTAATAAAGATGAACTGCATTATAAAAAAGAAAATTTAATTTGTTTCTTCGGGAGATTCACCCGGGAGAAAAATATTCCATTCTT
>DRJC01000319.1 GCA_011052365.1 Ignavibacteria bacterium | reverse complement strand
CGCCAGGCAATATCACTTCTATGATACATCCCTTCAAAATTGATTTTGCTAAAATTTTGGTAGACAATATTTTTAACGGATTCAAAATCTTTATTTAATGAGAAAGCCGTAACTCCCAAAACCCTACCGCCGTTTGTTACAATTTTATCTCCGTCTTGTTTTGTACCTGCGTGATAAACAATAACTGAAGGGTCGGTAATATTATCCAATCCTTTTATCTCAAATTCTTTTTGGTATTCTTCAGGGTAACCTTTTGAAGATGCTACCACACAAATTGAACAACCGCCGTTATAAGCAACTGCATCTTTATCCAAATTACCTGCTGCCGCAGAATGTAAAAGTTCAAGAAAGTCACCGTTCAATAATGGTAAAACTGCTTGTGTTTCGGGGTCACCGAAACGGCAGTTAAACTCGATTACTTTTGGTCCTTCATTTGTTATTATCAACCCGGCATACAAACAACCGACAAACTTGTTTCCGCTTTCACTCATTGCCGTTAAAACGGGCTGAATTATTTTTGATTTTATTTCTTCTAAAACTTTATCGGTTACTACTGGTGCCGGTGAATATGCACCCATACCTCCCGTGTTTAGTCCCGTATCGTTTTCCCCTATTCTTTTATGGTCTTGTGAAGATGGGAGACAAATAAAATCCTCTCCGTCGGTAATTGCAAACATTGATGCTTCTTCTCCGGTTAAAAATTCTTCAATAATTATTTTGTCACCCGCACTTCCGAATTTCTTTTGTAAGAGTAATTCATCAAGTCCGTTTATGGCTGAATTCTCGTTTTCACAAATCAGAACACCTTTGCCTGCCGCCAAGCCGTCCGCTTTTAAAACACAGGGGTAAGTTGTTCCAAGTAGATATTTTTTAGCATCTTCGTATTCATCCGAAGTAAACTCGCGATATTGCGCCGTTGGTACTCCGTTTTCAATCATAATTTTTTTCGCAAAGGATTTCTCCGATTCGATTCTTGCAGCAAATGAGGACGGACCGAAAACCACAACACCTTTATCTCTCAAGTAATCACTTAAACCGGCAACCAAAGGAGCTTCGGGACCAACAACCACCAAATCAATTTCCTTCTCTTTACAAAATTTTCCGATTGACATAAAATCATTTATACTTAAATTTATATTTGTACCGCACTTTGCCGTACCGGGATTTCCCGGGATAATATAAAGATTTGACAAGGTTGGACTTTTACTTATTTTATACGCTAAGGCGTGTTCCCTTCCGCCTGACCCGATTATAACTACATTCATTCTACTTCCGTTTTCATACAAAATTGAAATTCTTTACAAAGCTGTTCGGTTAAAAAATCTCTCCTGTACTGCTGAACAAATTCATCATCCGGTTTTGGAAGTTCATCTTTTTGATACAAATCATACACGGTGTAAATTGCTTTTTTAATATCGTTTATATCAAACGGATCGGTATAAAAAGCAGCACCATATTTTTGAAGAGCGTTTTTAGCGGCACCTTCAGGTACGCAAGCAATAATAGGCTTTTTAGCTCCTACATATTCATACAATTTACCAGGCAGCAAAGCATCAATATTTTTCTTGTTGCCTAACATAAACCAAAGTACATCACTTGATATAAGTTGCTTCACTGCATCGGAATGTTCTAAGTAACCGAAGTCCTTAACAAATTCATCAAGCTGAAGTTTTCTTATCAGCTTTTGATTTTCCCTCCGTAAAAACCCAATAAAGTGAAGTTCAATATTCGCAGCTATTTCAGGTTTTTCCAAAGTAATTTTTTTAAAGGCTTTTAAAAAATATTCAGGAGTGTTGTATTCCATAAATATTCCCGAATAAGAAATAACCAACCTATTGTTCGACTTCGGCACCGGTTCTAAGTTTTCAAAATCTTTAGGATCATAACCGTGAGATAAAATTGTAACGTCTTCGAAAGATAAAAATTGATAAGTATTAAGAAGCTTTTCCTTAATACTTCTATTTGTTACTGTAATTTTATCCGCTTCTTTCAAGGCATTATATTCCATTTTTTTGTTCATTGACTTATGGAAAAGAGTGGGATAGAAAGAGAAATAACTTTCATACCACAGGTCGCGGTAATCAATCACTAAAGGAATTCCAAATTCTTTTTTAAGTTCAACTGCCATATTTACAGATGAAAAAGGAGGAGCGGTTACAAAAATTACATCAAATTTTTCTTTCTTTAAAATTTCTCTTGCTCTAACTATTGCTTTTTTACTCCAACCGACTTTATTATCAGGAATAAAAAAAGTTGAACTTGCATATGAAAAAAGTTTTCTGATTTTTTCTCTTGGTATTTTAACGGTACCGTTCTTTTTTAAGAGAGAATTTATATCTCCGCCGCCCACTCTCACAACATTTATATTTGCATCTTCAACTTCTTTTAACAAAGAAATATCGTGAGCGTAATACCCAATATCAGAAGTAGTGAGTACGGTGGGTTTCCAATTATAATCTTTAAAATATTTTGCAAATTTTAAAGTACGCTGAACTCCGCTTAAGCCCATCGGCGGAAAATAATATGAAATGACCAATACTTTATGCATTACTAATATGCACCCCAAAATTAAAAATAACTACAGAATATATATAATAATAATAATTGATAATTAAAGAAATTATAAATTTCATAAAACAGTTAAATCTTGTATTATAAATTGGAATGGTAATTAGGAGATTCCTTGGTGATAAAAATATCATGGGGATGACTTTCCTTATAACCTGCTTCCGTAATTTTTATAAATTCAACATTTCTTTGAAGTGCTTTAATATTCTTAGCCCCGCAATATCCCATTGCAGCCCTTATACCGCCTGTTAATTGGTAAACTGTATCTTCAAGAAAACCTTTATAAGGAACCCGTCCTTCAATACCTTCGGGTACCAATTTTTTAATCCCTTCTTCAATATCCTGGAAATACCTGTCCCTGCTCCCTCGTTTCATCGCACTAATAGAACCCATTCCTCTGTACATTTTGAAGCTTCTACCTTCGTAGAGAACTTTTTCACCCGGACTTTCTTCAACACCTGCAAACATTCCGCCAATCATTATGGAATCAGCACCGGCTGCAAGTGCTTTGGGAACATCGCCTGTTTGTTTTATGCCACCGTCGGCAATTAAAGGAACTTTGGTTGCTCCCAAAGCTCTTCTAACTTCCATAATGGCAGTTATCTGCGGCACACCGATTCCGGCAATTACCCTTGTTGTACAAATTGAACCCGGACCGATTCCCACTTTTACGGCATCAACTCTACATTTTATCAAATCAAGTGCTGCTTCATAAGTGGCTATGTTACCGGCGATTAACTGTTCATATCTAAACTTTTTCCTAATATTCTTAATTGCTTTCAAAACACCCATTGAATGACCGTGCGCCGTATCGATTACAATAACATCAGCACCGGCACTTACAAGCCCTCGTACTCTATCCACAACATCCGGTGTTACCCCGACTGCTGCTCCCACTCGTAATCTTCCCTGTTCGTCTTTGCAGGCAAAAGGATGTGATTTTTTCTTTTGAATATCTTTGAACGTTATAAGTCCCACAAGTTTCCCCGATTTATTAATTACAGGGAGTTTTTCAATTTTATATTTCTGTAAAATCTTTTCGGCTTTCTTTAAGTTGGTTGATTCATTTGCGGTAATAAGATTTTCCTTAGTCATCAACTCGCTTATTTTTGATTTTCGATTCGGATCGAACCTGAGATCACGGTTTGTTACAATTCCCACCAATTTGTCCTCTTTATCAGTAATAGGAATACCGGAAATGTGATATTCTTGCATTATTTTCAGAGCAGTTTCAACAGTATCATCCGCACTTAGTTTGATGGGTTTTCTAATCATTCCGCTTTCCGATCTCTTAACGCGGTCAACTTCTTTACACTGTGATTCTATTGACATATTCTTATGTATTATTCCAATTCCGCCTTCCCGTGCAAGTGCGATTGCCATCGAAGATTCGGTTACGGTATCCATTGCAGCAGAAATTAAAGGAATGTTCAATTTAATTTCCGGTGTTAAATAGGTTGAAATATCAACATCTCTAGGGAGCACAGAGGATTTTCTCGGTATTAGAAGAATATCGTCAAATGTTAATCCTTCTTTTATTATTTTATTTTTTTCATTCATAATAACTTTATATAATAATTAAATTTATTTTTTGCCGCGAATTCGCGAATTAGCGGCTTATGATTTAGCCCATTGCTTAAGTTTTTCTTCAAGTACAATTCTTTTGTATTTAAGACTTAATTCACCAAAATTTACAAGTAATGCCAATTTATTGTTTGAAACTTTTAAATAATTAATTGCCTGAGCAATAAATTCATCGACTATACCGGCAACAGATTTTCCCTCCAGAATTATTTTATCATACCCAACAAAATCTGCAAAGAATTTATGGGGCAATACAATTTCTTTATAGTTTATCTCGTATTTCTTTTCTCTTTCAAATGGTATCTGTAATTTTTTAAATTCATATTCCAAAGCATCCTTATAAACAATTTCAAGAAAACCTGGTCCTAAATTATTGTACACATCGAAACATATACCTATAATTTTATAAGCTTCTTCTTTGTAAATTAAATCTGTCATTTTTTTAATTTTTTTTGCCGCTAATTCGCGAATTAGCGGCAATAATTTTTTATTTGAAAGCTTGGCATCCGGTGATAGCTTCACCAACAATAAGTGTGTGCATTTCGTGCGTACCCTCATAAGTTTTCACAGATTCAAGATTTGCTGAGTGACGCATTACCGGGTATTCGTTTGAAATTCCGTTTGCTCCCAAAATCTCTCTGCTCATTCTTGCTATTTCCAATGCTTTCTCACAATTATTTCTTTTAGCTAAAGAAACCTGCGAAAACCTTAATGTTCCGTTATCCTTCATTCTTCCCAATTGAATATTTAATAACTGGGCTTTTGTGATTTCAGTTAGAAAATGCACTAATTTTTCTTGTGTCATTTGAAAAGCAGCAATCGGTTTTCCAAATTGGATTCTGGTTTTTGCATAATTTAGTGCGGTATCGTAGCAAGTCATCATTGCTCCCACAACACCCCAGGCAATTCCGTATCTTGCTTGATTAAGACACATCAAAGGATTTTTTAAGCCGGTAGTTTTTGGAAGAATATTTTCATCAGGAATAAAAACATCGTCAAATACTAATTCTGAAGTCACTGATGCACGTAAAGAATGTTTGCCTCTCATTTCGGGAGCAGTAAAACCTTTGAACTCTTTCTCCACAATAAAACCTCTAACTTTTCCTTCCAACTTTGCCCAAACAATTGCAATATCGGCAATGGTGCCGTTTGTTATCCACATTTTTGCCCCGCTTAAAATATAACCGCCGTCAACTTTCACTGCTTTTGTTTCCATTCCTCCCGGGTTAGAACCATGGTTAGGTTCGGTTAACCCGAAACATCCTATTTTTTCTCCTTTTGCTAAAAGAGGCAGCCATTTGTTTTTTTGCTCTTCCGAACCGAAAGTAAAAATAGGATACATTACCAACGAACCCTGAACTGAAGCAAAACTTCTGATACCGCTGTCCCCTCTTTCAAGCTCCTGCATCATTAATCCGTAAGCTACATTATTCAATCCGGCACAACCATATTCTTCAGGTAAGTTAGGTCCGAGTAAGCCCATCTCCGCCATCTTAGGAATTAAATGCATGGGAAACTTACCTTTGCTGTAGTGTTCTTCTATTATCGGTAAAACTTCCTTGGACACAAAATTTCTGACGGTATTTCTTATCATTATCTCTTCTTCCGATAGAAGTGATTCTGAATTATAGTAATCTACACCTTTGAAATCATTCATAATTAGTTATCCGGAACAAATTTGATTAAAGTTGAAATAAAGTTGCCCAAATTTACGTTTTAACTGTTTTGCATGCAAAGTATAAAGAATAATCGATAGAAATATTTTTTTTTTAGGACCAATAAAATTATAATAGACTATAAATATTTCATAGTAAAAATAAATTTCCATATATTTCAAATCTAAATTTTTGAAGTAAATTTTTCAGCACGGAGAGGT
>DRJC01000318.1 GCA_011052365.1 Ignavibacteria bacterium | reverse complement strand
GTTTTAACAGGCAAGTACAAACTTGTAATCGGTAAAAAGACAAATATTCCTGAAACTATAATTGTTACAAAAAAACCTTCGGTTAAAAAATATAAATATGCAATAACAGGAATCAGTGTAAGTGATAAATCAAACGGCACGCTTATTAGAATTAAATCCAAACAAAAAATAGCAACTTACAACAGCACCTTTAATGATGGTGAATTAAAAATTATATTCAGAAATGTAAATGCCAAAACCAAAAATATAAATTATAATAATTCCAGCAAGTTGGTTGATGATGTAGATGTAAAAAACGTTAACGAGGATACTGAGTTTATAATTAAAGTAGGAGATGATTACTCATCCAGTGATGTAATAAATGCAGATAAAGGAAATGATATTTTAATCCTGCTTCACAAAAAAATTCCATCCATTCCGACTACGGTTAATAAAAACAAGCAGAAGTGGAACTTTGATGTTATCGTAATAGATGCGGGGCACGGTGGTATTGACGGCGGAACCCTTGGTGTTTACGGTATAAAAGAAAAAAATGTTAATCTTGCTATTGCATTAAAGCTGGGCAAACTGATTGAAAGAAATATGAAAGATGTAAAGGTTGTTTATACAAGAAAAACAGATAAAGCTGTTGATTTGTATGAGAGGGGAAAATTTGCAAACGAACAAGGGGGGAATTTATTTATATCAATTCACGGAAATTCCACACCGAGAAAACCCAGTTCAGCAAACGGTTTTGAAATTTATCTTTTAAGACCGGGAAAAACAAAACAAGCAATAAGAATTGCCGAAAGAGAAAACAGCGTAATTAAATATGAAAAAAATCCCGCAAGATATAAAAAATTAACGGCGGAAAATTTTATACTTGTCAGTATGGCTCAATCTTCTTATATGAAATATTCAGAGAAGTTTTCTGATATACTTAACCGGGAAATGAGCAGGATTGTAAAAGAAAAATCAAGAGGATTGAAGCAAGCCGGTTTTTATGTGCTTGTGGGTGCTTCAATGCCAAGCGTGTTAATTGAGACCGGGTACCTTTCCAATAAAAATAACGCTCGTTATTTGAATAGCAAAAAAGGACAAGTGCAGATAGCCAAAGCAATTTATAACAGCATAAAATTATTCAAAAAGCAATACGAAAAAAGCCTTTCTTCAGAATAGTCGAACACCACAATGAATTGTGGTGTTGGCACAAATTAAAAACAGCATCCATTGTGCTAATCTATTGTAGAGCGAACAGGTTGTTCGCTCAAAAACAAACAAACAAAAGAGGGATGAGCGATGAACCTCATCGCTTTACAAAGTTGTTTTTAATTTTACGGTTAACCGCTTAAAACCAATTTATTGTAACCCACATCACGAAAAAACCATTCATCTAAAATTAATTTGACACGGAAACTGAAATTTGTTAAGTTGGAAACTTAAAAAACCAAATTAGTTTCCTAAATAAATAACGTTTGAAAACAGCTTATATACAGCTCTTTTTTTTGTAAAAAATGGAAACTTAAAAAACCAAATTGGTTTCTAATTAAATTGGAATGAAATATGCCTGAACAGAATGAAATTAAAGAAAGAATATTGGAAAAAGCAAAAGAAATGTTTTTTCAATTCGGTTACACAAAAGCAAATGTCAGTGATATTGCTTCAAGTTTAGGGATGAGTAAAAAAACCCTCTATAAATATTATCCAAGCAAGGAAGCAATATTGAGGGAATTGATCAAAAGCATAAAAGGAAATATCGATTCGGAACTTTGTAGTATTTGGTCAGATGAAAATTTGGACTATGTAGTAAAACTAAAAAATATTATGAATTGTTGCGGAACTCATATTTCACAATTAAGGGGTCCTCTTCTCGAAGACTTAAGAAAGAATATCCCGGAAGTATGGGAAGATATAAATAAAATGAGGGTAAAAACTGCCGAGCCTGAGTTTACGGCTCTTATTGATGAAGGTGTTCAAAACAAAGTATTCAGAGATGACATTTATCAAAGATTGATAGTGCTGATGTACATCAATGCAATTCAGGGCATTATAAACCCAGAGGTGCTTTCGTATTTACCTTTAACAGCTGATCAAGTTTTTGAAACCATAATTAAAATTCTTTTTGAAGGCATACTTACACCTGAAGGTAGATTAAAATATTGTTCATTGGAAACACAGAAAACAAGCGAAGAGGGAGATCAATAAAATGAAAATAAAAAACATTGTAATTATAGCCCTGTTTGTATTTACGTTCATTAATATAAATTATGCACAAGAAAAGCTCTCGTTAAATTTAGAACAAAGTATAAATTTAGGTTTAAAAAACAGCTATACTTTGCATAGTTCTAAAATGGGTGTTTTGGCGGCAGAAGCTAAATTAAAAGAAGTGAACACTTTCCGTTTGCCTATTTTGGATTTTGCGGCTTCATACACAAGGTTGAGCAAGGTTAATCCGTTTACCATAACAACACCGTTTGGTGTGTTTAATATTTCGCCCACATTTTTTGATGTATATAATTTTAAAGTTTCATTAAAGCAACCCTTGTTTACCGGCTTTAAATTAAAGAGCACTTCCGAGATTGCCGAATTCAATTCTCTCGCAGCAAAACAAGATTACACGAAAGAAGAAAAAGACCTGATATTTAACATCAAAAACTCTTACTGGAATTTATTCAAAGCGGAGAAAATTAAAAAAGTAGTTAATGAAAATGTGGGGCAGATAAAGGCTCATCTTAAAGATGTAAAAAATTTATTTGATCAGGGACTGGCAACCAGGAACGATGTGCTTAAAGTTCAAGTGCAATTAGCCGAAGCAAAGCTTAGACAAATTGACGCAAAGAATGCTGTGCAGCTTTCAATGGTAAATTTAGACAATATACTTGTTCTGCCTCTTTCGACTGAAATTAATATAACGGAAATACCTTCGAGAGAAAAACAAAAAACACAAGACTTATCAGAACTTTTACAGACAGCTTATAAAAATAGAGCCGACTTAAAAGCAATGAATTACAGAATTAATGCAAGTAAAAAAGGGATTAATCTTGCAAAATCAGATTGGTTCCCACAGGTATATCTTTCAAGCAACTATTATTATTCAAACCCTAACCGAAGAATTCTTCCAACACGGAATAAATTTTACGGAACATGGGATGTCAGTTTGTCTTTATCTTTTAACCTGTGGAATTGGGGGGCAACAGGAGACAGAACAACTCAGGCAAAAATGCAATATGAACAAACTAAAGATTTTTATGCGTCGCTTAAAGATGTAATTAAACTGCAAGTAACTCGAAGTTATTTAAATGTTAAAAAAGCTCTTGAGAAAATGAAGGTCGCTAAAAAAAGTGTGAAAGAAGCAGAAGAAAATTATAGGGTTACAGAAGATAAATTTGAAAACGGGCTGGTGATCAATTCGGAATTATTGGATGCGGAAGTTGCCCTATTACAATCAAAGACAAATAATATTCAAGCTATAGTGGACTATAACCTTGCTTTGGCAAGTTTAAATAAATCAATAGGAAATTAAAAAGAGTTAAAAGAAATGAAAAAGATAAAAATTGTATCGGTGGTGATAGTTGTATTTGCTTTAATTATAACCGTATTACTTTACAACAAATCTAAATTAAAAACAGAAGCAAGGAATTTAAATATTACAGGATACCCGGTTAATGTGGATACTGTGTTTTCTAAAAGTATTTCCAAACCATACATTTTAGTAGGCACAACCAAGGCGTATAACGATGTTTTTGTAATTGCTGCAAGCGAAGGAAAGGTAACTAAAGTTTATACAGAAGTAGGCGATTACATAAAACGAGACGGCGTAATTATCAAAATAGATGATGTTCTTCAAAAAGCTTTTTTTAAGACGGCTGAAGTTAATCTTGAAAAAGCTAAAAGAGATTATAAAAGATTTAAGGCTCTATACTTGGGGCATTCCGTATCGGATATTCAGTTGGAATCTGCAAGATTAGCATACGAATCGGCAAATGCAAATTATGTTGTAGCAAAAAGAAAATATACCGACACAAAAATTACAAGTCCTATTCCAGGCATTGTTACATTGAGAAATTTTGACGTAGGTGAGTTTGTAAAAAAAGGAAGAGTTGTAGCGGATGTAATAAATATTTCTAAACTAAAAATTGATTTAACTGTAGCGGAAGATATTGTTTTCAATCTTAAAACAGGTGATAAAGTTGAAATAACAACCGATATTTACCCGGGGATAACTTTTACCGGAAAAATAAAAACAATTGGATTAAAGGGTGATGCCGCACATAAATATCCTGTTCAAATTGAATTAAAAAACAGCAAAGCTCATCCCTTAAAGGCAGGTATGTTTGCACAAACAAGGTTTAAAAATAATTCCAATTCGAAAAAACTTTTAATATTACGAAAAGCATTACTCGGCAGCATTTTGGATCCAAAAGTGTTCGTAGTAAAAAACAATAAAGCCGAACTAAGAAATATTGTGATCGGTGAAAAATACGACCTGTATCTCGAAGTTCTGAAAGGATTAAAAGTCGGTGACATAATAGTAATTAACGGACAAAACAATCTTAAGGATAATTATTCGGTTAAAATCACAAACGAGTAATTCAAAGAACTATTAAGATATTCTATTAAAAAGAAAAGACAACGTTTAACAAGGAATTTTTGAAATGACAATTACAGAATTATCAATTAAAAGACCAACTTTGATTGTGGTGATTTTTTCGGCACTAACAGTATTAGGTTTGTACAGTTATACCCAACTTAATTACGAGCTTCTTCCCAAAATATCACCGCCTATGATGACAATAACCACTATATATCCGGGGGCATCGCCCAACGAAGTTGAATCATCTGTTACAAAGCCGATAGAAGATGCCGTATCTTCAATAGAAAATATTGAATCGGTAAATTCAACTTCAAAGGAAGGAGTGTCTTTTATTTTTCTCCAGTTAAAACAGTCTGCGAATGTTGATATAGCTTTGCAGGAAGCGCAACGGAAAGTAAACAAAATATTAGCTACACTTCCATCCGAAGTTAAAACTCCTTCGTTTTCAAAATTTGCGTTGGATGAAGTACCGATAATAAGAATGGGAGTAACAAGCAATTTACCTGATACAAAATTCTATCAATTTGTGAAAGATAAAATTAAACCCATGCTTGCAAAATTATCGGGCGTGGGCGAGATCATTCTTGTCGGTGGAAAGGAAAGAGAGATAAAAGTCAATTTAAATTTGAATAAGATTAATTCTCTCGGTTTGTCCATCATCCAAATTACGCAGGCAATAAAAACATCAAACCTGGATTTTCCTACCGGCAAAATCAAAGACCGGACAGATCAATATGTTGTACGAGTAGCAGGTAAATTTAAATCATTAAACCAGTTAAGAAATCTTGTTGTTGCTACAACAAAAAACGGCAGCGAAATAAGGTTGTCCGATATTGCCGAAATTGAAGACGGAAGTAGGGAGCAGACTTCCATAAATAGAATAAACGGTATGTCATCTTTGGGTATATTAGTCCAGAAACAAACGGACGCTAACGCCGTAATGGTTAGCGAACTGATCAGAAAAGAATTGTCGGCTTTAGAAAAAAATTATAAAGAAAGTAATTTAAAATTTGATATTGCACAGGATAATACTGAGTTTACAGTTGATGCCGTAAACGGGGTGAAGCTTGATTTAGGCTTAGCCGTAATATTGGTTGCGCTTGTTATGCTTCTGTTTTTGCACAGTATAAGAGATTCTTTTATTGTATTCCTGGCAATACCTGCCTCGCTTATTTCTACTCTCATTGTAATGTATGGGCTTGGTTTTACATTTAATTTAATGACTTTACTTGCTCTTTCACTTGTAGTTGGAATATTGGTTGACGATTCTATTGTGGTTTTGGAAAACATTCACCATCATTTAGAAAAGGGTGAATCAAAGAGAGTTGCTGCATTAAAGGGTAGAAACGAGATTGGATTTGCGGCACTCGCCATAACATTGGTGGATGTAGTTGTCTTTGTTCCTTTGGCATTAACAGGAGGAATGATAGGTAATATTTTAAGACAGTTTGCAATTGTTGTGCTAATTTCTACGCTTATGAGTTTGTTCGTTTCCTTTACCGTAACACCTTTATTGGCATCAAGAATAGGTAAGCTGCAAAAGATGAACGGTAAAACATTTTTTGGAAGATTTAATAATAAATTTGAAAAAGTGTTTCATAACACAATCGGACACTACATTGTTATTCTTAAATGGGGATTAGCAAATAAATGGAAGGTTATAGTAATTGCCCTCGTTTTGTTTATAGGCTCAATATCTTTAATTCCTCTTGGCTTTATAGAAAGCGAATTCATAACACAATCAGACAGAGGAGAATTTGCAGTAATTCTTGAAGGTCCTCTCGGTGCGACTTTAGATAACACAAATTTTATTACTCAAAAAGTTGAAAAATTTATTGCAAATTTACCTGGTGTGGAAAAAGAATTTGTTACCGTTGGTGCATCGAACGAAGGATTGGTAGGACAAACATCAAATAATTCATCCGAGATTGATGTATCACTTATTCCAAAAGAAAAGAGAAAAAAATCTACCGAACAAATTGGGGAAGAAATAAGAGTATTTGCACAGAGTATCCCCGGGGTTAAAGTTAGAGTAAATCCAATTGGACTTTTCGGTACCGCTAACCGCACACCGATTCAACTTTTTGTAAACGGTACGAACAGGAAAGACGTAAGAAAAGGCGCAAGTATTTTAAAAAACCTGTTGAATAATATTCCCGGTACGGCAGACGTTCGTTTATCTTCGGAAAAAGGAAGACCCGAAACGAGGGTAGAAATTGACAGAAGAAAACTTGCAAAATTTAATTTGTCCATAGCAGAAGTAGGTGCTGAACTTAGAATTGCTTTAACGGGTGATGATGATTCAAAGTTCCGGGACGGAAATGATGATTATAATATTAGGATTGTACTGGATCAATATAACAGGTCTAAAATTTCTGATCTTAGAAGGCTAACTTTTACTAATAAATTAGGTCAGCATATTGAGCTTCAACAATTCGCTAGGGTATACCAATCAACCGGACCTACAAAGCTGGAAAGAAGAAACAGGGTAAGTTCGGTTACTGTTTTCTCGCAAGTTAACGGCAGGGCAAGCGGCAGTATTGGCGAAGATGTTAAAAAAGCATTGGAGAAAGGAATAATGCCGCGGGGAGTTAATGTTGCTTTTGAAGGGGATTTAAAAATGCAATCCGATTCTTTCAGCAGCTTGGGACTTGCAATGATTGCCGCTATAATATTTGTGTTCCTTGTAATGATTGCTCTCTATGATTCTTATTATGACCCTTTCATAATTTTATTTTCCATCCCCGTAGCTCTTGTGGGAGCATTGCTAACACTTGCTTTGTTAATGAAAACACTTAGCATTTTTTCAATACTCGGAATTATAATGTTGGTAGGTCTGGTGGATAAAAACGCCATTTTATTGGTTGACAGAACTAATCAACTAAGAAGAGAAAATCATTTGTCGTTATATGATTCATTAATTGAAGCCGGTAAAAGCAGGATAAGACCGATAGTTATGACAACTACGGCAATGGTTTTCGGTATGCTTCCAATGGCTTTGGCAACGGATGCCGGTTCCGAATGGAAATCCAGTCTTGCCTGGGCAATTATCGGCGGGTTATTAAGTTCGATGTTTTTAACCTTAATTCTTGTACCTGTTATGTATGAGTTGGTTGAAGGTTGGATAAATAAAATTAAAGCCTTTTTCAGTAAGCGTATTACAAAAAGTGCTGATAATATTGATGTGGAATTGGAGAGTAATTAAAAGACGATAAAAGTGTTCATTAAATTCTAATTAATTTATTTTGGTATTACCGATCATTCGGTGATACATATAAACAAGGAAACAAATATGGATGATAAAATATTTCCCTCAAAAAAGTGGGAACGTTTAGTGAATTCCGAAAGAGAAGAAAGAATGAGTGTTAAAAAATTCTTCGACATTTCTAATCCTTCACCTGATGAAGTTTGGGGTGACATCGGTTGCGGACCCGGTTATTTTACACTTCCCCTTGCTCTAAAAGTAAAGAAGATCTTTGCTGCGGATATCAGTGAAGAGATGTTGGATATTTGCAAAAGTAGATCAGAAGAATTTAATCTATCTAACATAGTTTACATTAAAACCGGGAAAGATACTTTACCGATTGACTCCGACTTATTGGATGATGTGCTTTTAGCAAATGTCTATCATGAATTTCCCGACAGAAAAAAAACCAACCTGGAACTAAACAGAATAATGAAAAATGGTGGAAAGCTTTTTGTTATTGATTGGCGTTACAAAAAGATGGATTTTGGTCCGCCTTTGGAACACCGCATAACCGAAGAAAAATTAATTACGGAATTAAAATTGTCGGAATTTACTTTCGTTGATAAATATGATCT
>DRJC01000317.1 GCA_011052365.1 Ignavibacteria bacterium | reverse complement strand
ATTTAGTCAGCAACATAACATATTAATAACCTGCAAATTTTACATCAATGCTGTAAGGATATCTTGCAGAGATATTGATTTTAAAATTTATTAATATTTTCATTTTTTACTATTTGTTTTATATAGTAAAATAAAATGTAATTTTTAGATCATTCTTTTAAGCAAAAATGATCGCATCCTTCTTACTTTGCTTGGTATATATAATAAATTATTTGCAAGATATTATGCCTCATCTTTTAAATAGCGTAAGCACAACTTGCATCATTTCTTAGAGGCTTAAGAATATTTGGAGTGAATAAAACCCCCGATTTTATTTACGCTTATTAAGTTAACTTAATAATGATACAAAACAAAGAATTAATCTAATTTTTTAGGTTAGATAATATTTTGATGTTCTGGAAAAACATTATCTGTAGGGACAAGTCGCGACTTGTCCCTACTGTCCATAGTTGGATAGCATATATTTTTTCACAAAAAGAACTATTAGAAATGGGATAAATTGAACTACTTCGTAGTTCTTTCGCAAGTCGTTTTTTCTATCTCCGAGCTTCGCACGGGGTTATTGATATTCGACTCCTATCGGAGTCAGGTCAATAAATGAGCAAAAAGAGACCAAATTAAAAACTTTCTATGTGCAACTTATCGGTAAACTTAATAGGAGACAACACCGAAGGTGTTGAATTTGAATAACACCGGATGAAATCCGGTGTTAAAGAAAAAAAGGGAATAACAACTCCGGAAGGAGTTGAATTTAAAGCACGTTTCAAACCGAAAGATTTAATTATAATAAAAGTCAGCACATCAAAAGATTATTCAGCCATTTTTTAGAAAAAAAATTGCATCCGTCTACGTCAAGGTTTTCGCCTTTGTTGACTTATGCGGACGGCGACGGATAAGGGTTGCATCTTTCATGCTGGCAGTTTTAAATCAATTTTACGCTGAACCAAAACAGTATCTGTTTTATAAGGAAGAGGTATACTTCTTTATTTTATTTTGCAGTCCTTTTAATCCTTGCATTCCGCCTGTGTGAAGTGCAATAATTGTTGAATTCTTTTTAAAGTAATTATTTTTAATCAAATCAAAAATCCCGTAAATCATTTTGCCTGTGTAAATAGGTTCAATAGGAACTCCATAATTCTTTTCAAACATTTTAACAAAATTTATTAGTTCATTTGTGATTTTAGCATAACCTCCGAAGTGATAATTTAATTTAATGTCCCAATTATGAAATATTTCCCCGCTAAATTTCTGAATATTTTTTTCAACATTTTTAATTAAAAAATCTCCGCCTTTTAATACCGAAAATCCCAGTGCGTTTTCCTTACCGCTTAATCCACAGACCAAACCGGCTAAAGTACCGCCCGTTCCGCAAGCTGTACAGATATAATCAAATTCCATATCTATTGATGTAATAATTTCAGAACAGCCTTTAACAGCAAGCGAGTTTGTTCCGCCTTCCGGTAAAAGATAAAAGTTACCGAATTTATCTTCCAACCATTCTTTAAATTCAGAACTTTCTTTCTGTCTGTAAAGACTTCTGTTGACAAAATAAAATTTCATTCCACAGCTCTCAGCAAACCGTAGTGTAGGATTTAAAGGCAGATGCTTTTCGCCCCTGATAATTCCTATCGTTTTAAAACCATATTCATTACCTGCCGCCGCAACAGCATAAATGTGATTGGAAAAAGCACCACCGAAAGTAAGAAGTGTATCTTCTCCTATTTCCTTTGCTTCAATAAGGTTATAAAAAAGTTTAAACCATTTATTTCCCGATATGTACGGATGGATTAGGTCAATTCTTTTAATATATAGGTTTACATTTTGTTTGTTTAAATAATCACTTTCTAATTTTATGAGGGGAGTTGGGTAAGGAGAAATTTTATTTAAATTCATAATTAAGATATTAAAATGAGGTTCCGGATATTCACATAAACGTGAAATCCGGAACTACATATTTTATAATAATTACTTCTTCGACTTTTTCAATTTATAATTTGAAGTCCAAATATTATTACTTTGGTTTACATCGGGCAATTGGTAATTCGGGTCAACAATTACAGAATCTAATAGCGATGTAGAATTTACTTTAAATGACCAAATGCCTCCACGGTGCCAGATTTCTACCGGCAGTTTCTTAATTAATACATTCCCATTTTTTTCGATTATTTTTAACTTTACAGGCATCGCCATTTTTTCCCTGTTAGATATGGTTATAACAGAGCCTTCTTTCGGATCACCGTTTATATATTGCACTTTATCAACCGACTGGTCAAGTAACCAATTTTTATAGAACCATTCTTTCCAGAACCAATTTAAATTTTCTCCTGCAACTGAATTCATAGTTCTGAAAAAATCTTTAGGTGTGGGATGTTTGAAAGCCCATCTTCTAATATATTCTTTGAAAGCGTAATCAAACCTATCAGGTCCGAGTACAAGTTCTCTTAACATATATAAACCGATTGCAGTTTTAAAGTAAGCATTATTACCAAGACCTTTTGAATTAATAACATCGGGATAATTCATAATTGCTTCGCTGTTTTTACTCAAAAGATATTTAACAATTTTACGAGCCGAGTCTCTTCTCGATTTATATTCTCCGTTATTAAAATTTCTTGTTGAGAATATATTGATAAAACTATTAAAGCCTTCGTCCTGCCACATATAGCTTCGTTCGTTAGAGCCTACAACCATAGGAAACCAATTATGTCCGAACTCGTGATCTGTAACTCCCCAGAGTCTTCCTCCTTTAGCTTTGTAACTACAGAATACTATTCCCGGGTATTCCATTCCACCGACTCTACCGGCTACATTAACGGCAACAGGATAAGTATATGGAAACCATTTTTTTGAATTAAACTCGATAGATTTTTTTACGTATTCGGTAGATCTTCCCCAAGCAGAATCACTCGCAACTTCATAGGGATAAACCGACATTGCAAGACTTGTTTTGTTACCGGGCAGGTTTATTCTTGCGGCGTCCCAGACAAAAGCACGTGATGCAGCCCATGAAACATCCCTAGTCTTAAACATTTTGAAGTGCCAAGTTTTATAATCAGAAACATTTGAAACCGAATCCAATGCTTTTACCTCATCAACAGTTCTTATAAAAACTCTATCGTCGCTTCTTTTTGCTTTGGCTAATCTTTTTCTTTCTTTTGCATTCAGTACTTCATTTGGGTTTTGTAATTTACCGGATGCAACAACTATAAAATCTGTAGGTGCTTTAATACTGAAATCAAAATTACCGTAATCTAAGTAAAATTCACCGGCTCCAAGATAGGGGAGCGTGTTCCATCCGATTACGTCATCATAAACCGACATACGAGGATACCATTGGGCAATCTCGTAAATAGTTCCTTTTTTTGTTTTCAAAGTTCCCATTCTATCCGAACCGTATTCTGCCACCGGGAAACTATATTTTATTTTGATATTAACTTTTCCGCCTTTTGCTTTTAAAGTTTTAGGAAGAATAATTCTCATTCTTGTGTCATCAATTAAATAATTTGCTTTATAGTTTCGTCCATTAATTGTTAAATTTACTGAATAGATATTATAACCACCTTCAAAGTTTCCGCCGCTAAATCTACCCCCTCTAACTGGTGTAGTTGCTGCTCCTCTTGACTTTGGGCTGAATCTATTCTGATCAAGTTGCAGCCATAGATGTGTAAGATTATCGGGGCTATTATTTGTATAAGTAATTTTTACATTACCGGAAACTAAATTCTCTTTCGGATCTAATTTCACTTTTATAACATAATCAGCCTTGTTCTGCCAATAGGCGGGTCCGGGCATTCCGCTGCCGCTTCTGTATGCTGTTCCGGGAGCAATTAAAAAAGTAGGGTCAAACACATCGTGCTGATTATATTTTGAATTGGTCTGTGAATAATTGTTTGCGGATATGAGAATAAGAAAAAAGAAAGATAATTTAAAGGCTTGAAGTAGTTTCATCAGTGTCACCTATATTAATTTTATAAAATAATACTGCCCCTTTTTTATTTTTAATTTTATAAAATAATTACAAAGTTAGAAACATCCAAAAATATTGAGTAACTTTTTGATAGACGGTAAGACTTAAAGAAATTTATTTAAAAAAATCTTTGTGAATAAAAAATTAAAATTAATGATTGGGTGTGAAGTGTTAGTAAATGCTAAGGCTTGTCTTATATCCTTTTATACTTCTTTGACTTTTTAATTCGGTATGAAATATAAGATATAAGTATCACTCCGATTCCAAACAGGAATACTATACCTATAAAAACTAATAATGTAGGATATATATTCATTTTATAGTTTTAAATTAACGTCTAACTTGATAGTTAGATTTAGCTCTTAGTTTATAAAAAATGAAGCTAAATATAAAGAACAGTATTAAGCCTCCGAACAATACCATCAGTGTTGTTAACACAATTGACATCAAAGTCATTTGAACCCTCGTTGAAGAAAATAGTTTTAAAGATCTTTTCGTCTATATTAATTTCAGAAAAGAATTTTTCAATGAGAAACTATTTAATAATACTTAGAAAGCAATGCGTTATTCGTCAAGTGTATTGATAAAATCGACAAGAGGTTAATATCATCGAGCAAATATCAATAAAAATTCTTATGCAGTTAATTTTAGTATTTGTACTTTAACCATTTTATTACTTCAGACCATTTGGGCTTTTTACCCGTTGATAATATACCGACCCTGTAAACCTTACCGGCAAGAATAAATATGCCGAACATTGTTCCCAAATTCACAACCACAGATATTAAGATTTGCCACAAAGGAACATCTATTAAGGACATCTTTGCCGGCATAACTATTATGGATGCAAAGGGAAACATTGAGGATATGTAGCCAATAGAGTTATTGGGGTTATCCTGTATTGCAATTGCGATAAAGAATGGTATAATAACAAGCATCATTAAAGGCCAAATACCTGACTGAGCGTCCTGGTCGTTATCGAATATGGAACCGACAGTAGCGAATAAACCGAGAAAGGTTATTAAACCGATAAAAAAGTTAAATAAGAAATATAGAATTAGAGGCATATCTATTTGCAGGGCAAATTCAGCCGGAATAATAAAAATGGAAGTAGATATTAAAAGAATTAAAGGTGTTAACCAAATAATCATCTGTAATAACCCGGTTATTGCCGCTCCAAGAATTTTGCCGGTCATAAGTTCTTTGCTGCTTACAGAGGAAAGAATAACTTCTACTATTTTACTGTTCTTCTCTTCAACAACCGAACGCATCACCATAGTGCCCATATATATCAAACTGAAATAAAGCAAAAAAGTAAGGAGGAACGATATTATCCTGTTGCCTTTACTTTCGGCTTTTATGGATGCATCTTTTGATATTCTAAAAGAATCAAAGAATACACGTGTCCTTGCATATTTAACATCTTTTTCGGAAAGATTTTTACCTGAAAAATAATTGTCTGTCAGTACTTGGTTAAAAGAACCTTTTAACTGGTTGAACAAATTTTTATTGTTCGGATTATTTGAATAGAATTTTAATCTTTTATCCGCTGCCGATTTTTTTGGTAAATAAATAACACCCGTAATATTTTCATTCAAAATCTTTTGTTTATTTTCTTTTAGATATTCTTTTAAACCGTTTTCATCTTTTACTAAAAATTTAATTCGTGATTTACCTTCTTTTACTGATTCTATTTTTCCTAATTCAGTTTTTAAATTATCTGCTATTTTGTTGTTTTCAGTAATAACGGTAATATTAAAATTATCATTTTTATCCATTGTCATTAGGTACGTAGGTAACGCTAAAATTATAACCATAAACAAAGGGACCAAAAGAGTCATAACAATAAATGTTCGGCTTAATATTTTATCTTTAAGTTCTCTCTTCAGTATTGAAAGCATTCTTTGATTAAACATTTTTTTCCTCCTTTACTTCGTTATTTTCAGCAAGCAGAACAAATATTTCGTGAAGAGAAATATCATTTGCATCAAACTTTTTAACAGTAACATTATTGTTTACTAATAATTTTAACAGCTCTTGAATATCTGATGCAGATTTTAATCTTATTCCCGTTGTATTACCGAAATCGTCTATACTTTCAATCATTGAATTATTCTTAAGGAATGAGATGTCGCCTTCATAATTTAAGCTAACGTTTTTCTTTGCGTATTGTGCCTTTAGTTCACTTAAATTACCGTCGAGAATAATTTTACCATGGTCAATCATTGTAATATAATCACACATCTTTTCGGCAAAGTCCATAAGGTGAGTAGAAAAAATTATTACTTTACCTTTATCTCTCAGATCAATTATTATTTGTCTTAGCAGGTCTGTGTTGATAGGGTCTAATCCTGAAAACGGTTCGTCCAAAACCAAAAATTCAGGGTCGTGTAATATTGTAGCAATAAATTGTATCTTTTGTTGATTTCCTTTTGAAAGGTCTTGTATTTTTGTAAGCTTTCTATCGGCAAGATCAAACCTTTCTAAATACTCATTTGCTTTTCTTTTTATATCGGCTCCTTTTTTACCTTTAACATCGGCAAAGAAAAGAAGGGTGTCCATTACCGTCATCTTTTTATAAAGCCCTCTTTCTTCGGGTAGATATCCAACTTTTTTCTTAAACTCATTGTCGATGTGTTTACCGTTAAGGAGAATTTCTCCGCTGTCGGGTGTGTATATGTTCATCATCATCCTAAGAGTAGTTGTCTTACCGGCACCGTTTCTACCGATGAGTCCGAATACCGACCCCTGCTTTATATTAAAAGATACACCATCAACCGCTTTGATTGTATCAAATGATTTATAGAGATTTTTTACTTCAAGAATATTCATGTTAGCCCTCAAATTTTTAACTATTAAAATTTGTTTAATTTACATTTATAATCAATACCGCTTATAAATTTATTTAACTAAATACCATAAACAAAATAGAGAAGAACGATTAGAAATAATCGCTTTAATGTTTGGAAATGATTAAGACAAAGTCAGGAAAATTTCTACAGGGTTCCCCCGATTCGGAACAGGCGATTATTATATGAAATTAAAAATAATTAATATTCTATTTGAAAAGTAGAAAAGTATTGTTATAATATATTTAAGAAAAATTTTAGTAAGAGAGCTTATCTTATTAAAGTGAAAGCGATACTGTATTGAAATAATATTGAATTCATAAAAATATTTCATAGAAACAATGATTAAAAAATTTGTCACGGTAATTCTTACAATCTTTCTAACAACCATAATCTATCCCCAAACCATTGAAAAGCTTAAACATCCTTTTTCCGGTAAAGTAGTTTTGTCGTTAGCGGGTGGCGGAGTTATTCCTTTTTCTGATTATAGAACACCTCTGCCAAAATTTTTCGGTGAAGGGAGTTTGGGATATTTTTTTGATCTTAATTCCAGGCATGCTATCGGTTTACAATTTTTCGGTGGCATAGGAAAAGTAGGCGGTAAGGACGGTGCAATAATACCAAACAAATTTAATACCTCTATATCTTACGTAGGCACCGGGTTGGTTTACAGCTATTTTATGTCGGAACATCTTACACCTTATTTTTCTGCGGGAATCGGAAAACTTTGGTACGACCCTCAAGATGATAACGGTTTAAAGCTCCCAAATTCATTGGTGAATCCTAACGGTTTTTCAGAAGTTACATATAATTTCAAAGCAGGGATAGATTATTTTATTGCAAAGAACTTAAGTGTAAATATTAATGCCGGCGTACAATTTGGACAATATGATCTAGTGGATGGCTTAGCAAGAAACGGAACTAAAAACGATGCTGTTATTACGGCAAGTATTGGATTTTCATATGCCTTTTCCGGCTGGAACAAAGGTAGTATAAGTGATAAAGACGGGGACGGAGTGCCGGATGATCGGGATAAATGTCCCGACACACCTCCCGGCACAAAGGTTACTGTTGACGGTTGTCCGATAGATGCCGATGGAGACGGTGTTCCGGATATAAAGGATAAATGTCCCAACACACCAAAAGGTGTTTTCGTCGATGAAAACGGATGCCCTGTTGATACGGATAAAGACGGTGTACCGGACTTCAGAGATCAATGCCCTGATACTCCACAAGGTGTTTCTGTAAACATGTTCGGTTGCCCGATTGACAGAGACGGAGACGGTGTACCTGATTATAAAGATAAATGCGCCGATACACCTGAAGGAATAAAAGTCACGGAAAACGGATGTCCGGTAGGAACTAAACCGGGTGAATTTAATATTGCGCCGATAAAACCGAAAGTGTCTAAAACTAAAATTACATTTAATGTTAAAGATGAAACAAAAACTTATATACCAAAAAAGATAGCTCCTATTGTTTCCGATAATTATAATCCAAATTCCGAAAGAAATGTTAGAGGCAGAATTTGGACTGACGGCAATTCTTTTGTAATTCAACAATCATCTTGGAGAACCCGACCAAAAGCCGAAAGAATTGCAAGGTCTTTACGAACAAAGGGGTATAATGCCTTCGTACAGAAAGCTTATATTTCAAAATTCAGAAGAAATTATTACAGGGTAAGAATCGGCTATTTTAATAGCTTAAGTGAAGCTCAACGTTATTCCAGAAAAATTAAATAATATTTTTAATCTTCTCTTATGACAAAAATAATTCAGTGGATAAATAATATAACAGGTTTCTCAGTTGATGTAATATATCAAATCATTACTTCATTAATTATCATCTTTTTCCTTTGGTTAATAAGAACAATTATAATTCGTATTGTTTGGAAAAAAACCGAAAATTTACAAACACGGTATCACTGGCAGAAAAATTCTATTTATTTTGCCGTATTTATAGGCATTATACTCATCGTCAGAGTTTGGTTTGAGGGGCTACAGTCGCTTGCAACTTACTTCGGGCTACTTAGTGCAGGTATTGCAATAGCATTAAAAGATTTAATTGAAAGCATGGCAGGTTGGGCATTTATTATGTGGCGAAGTGTTTTTACTGTGGGTGATAGAATACAAATAGGTGAGTTTAAAGGTGATATTGTAGATATAAGATTATTTAAATTTACAATGTTGGAAATAGGCAACTGGGTTGATGCCGAACAAAGTACCGGGAGGTTATTAGATGTACCTAATAGTATGATCTTTACTCACACATTAGCAAACTATACCAAAGGATTTCAATTTATTTGGAATGAAATTCCAGTGCTTGTTACATTTGAGAGTGACTGGAAAAAAGCTAAATCTTTATTAGAGGAGATTGTTAGAGAGCATACGGAACATTTTAGTAAAACTGCAGAAGAAAAAATAAAAAAAGCCAACAGAAAGTTTCTTATATTTTATTCAAACTTAAAACCAACGGTTTACACGGGTATTAAAGATAGCGGTATATTATTAACAATGAGATATCTTATTGATCCAAGGAAAAGAAGAAATAGCGAGCAGGAAATAATGGAAGAAATCCTAAATCAATTTTCGAATCATAATAATATAGATTTTGCTTATCCTACACAGAGGTTTTATGATAATCTTAAAGAGGGAAAAGAAGGAACAAAGTCGGAATAATTTATAATTTAAACATTGTTATATGCTTTAAGTTTTATTTCTTATTTAAAATAAATTAAATTCAAAAAGAAGGAATTATGGAAATTAAAAATCAGACAATCTTGTCGGCATCAATTATTGGGATTAGTTTAATTATCTCCGTTATACTTATAGTTAGTGCTTGGAGGTCGAATTATAATACTAATCAGATTATAAGAGTAACAGGTTCCGCCAATATGAAGATTACTTCTGATTTGGGAATTTTGCGGGGCACGTTAACAGCAAAAGCTTTAAGTGCTTCACAGGCATATCAAAAATTAAAAGATGAAATGCCGATATTACTCAAATATTTAGGTTCAAAAGGATTCCCCAAAAACAGGGTATCTTTTTCACCAATTAAAAGTTATCCGAATTATAAACTAAATGCTAACGGTTATTCTACAGGGGTTATATCAAGTTACAATTATAGTCAAAGGTTGGGCATATCTTCAAAAAATGTTAAGAAAATTAAAGAAATTTCTTTAGAAATAGCATCGCTTATTAATAAAGGAGTAAATTTCAAAATTGATAAGCCTCAATATTTTTATACTAAAATTGCTGCCCTTAAAGTTGAAGTACAGGCTCTGGCTGCGAGGAATGCTATGATGAGAGCTAAAAAAATTGCAGATGCCACGGATAGGGAATTGGGTCCCTTACGTGATGCACGTATGGGAGTTCTTCAAATAACTCCGTTATTGTCTACACAAGTATCGGATTATGGCATAAATGATTTGAGCACTATAAGGAAAAAAATAACTGCTGTTGTTAATGCTGCTTTTGTAATCAGGTAATTATTATTTAAAAAAGAAAAGCGGGAATGAAAAAAGAGGAAGTAAATTATTCTAAAAATTAATCTATACCCAATCCATTTTTTTTAGAAAGATTAGAATATTTCTTAGCAACTTCCGATTTCAAATTTGAGATATCATTAACGAAACTGGCTAATATTAAATCACCTCCATATTTAAAATAATAATCAGAGAGTAATTCTATATATTTTTCAGTTTGTTTGGAAATTATATCAAATGAATAAACTGAATTATCACCAAGTACGTCTAATTGTTTTTCTTCATCGGGTCTCAAAAGTTCAACATCATCTAAAACATTAAAGTCATCTATTGAATCTTCAATCTCGTGGTGCATAGACCAATTTTTAGCAAGCTTAAAAAGTATGTTAATTATTACATTTAATTTTTCTTCTCTTTCTCTTCTAAATTTTGAAATGTTGTCCTCTTTTATATGAGCTTCATTCACTTCGATTTCAAATTCTTCCAATATTGATTTGAGATCGGGGTTAGAAGAAAAATCCTTAGCTACTATTTTAAATATGTTGTGAATGTCTTTATTGAATGCGATGTCACAGTCATTGCTAATGCCATTATCCTGTAGCCTTTCTATTAGTTCCTGTCCATTATTAATATTTCTTCTTTCAAAAAACTCTTCTGAAATATTAAAATTATCATAACATTCCTCAGGGCTTTCAATAAGACTGATTAGGTAATACCTTAATTTAACTAAAGTAATTAGTATTTCGCTTTGATATGCAGCCATAACATAAAATTAAAAAATAATGAATTTGAGTTTATCAAAATTTACAATTTCTTCGGCAATAATAAAATAGATAAATGATTCTTTATTTTTTAAGCTCATAGGATAAAAGGATGTTTCAAACAGTACAAAAAATATTTATACGAGCTGCACTTGGTGGTTAAAATATGTGACATCAATTTTGACTTATACTATAAAATCCGTAATTTGCTATTCATATTTAGTCTTAATAAGTATAATTAAATTTGTGAGCAAAGATGAAAAATAAT
>DRJC01000316.1 GCA_011052365.1 Ignavibacteria bacterium | reverse complement strand
AGTCTGCTTCTTTTTTGGATGTAACTAAAAAGTGCTTTATCAAATGGTGTATCCGTTGTAATTAAGTTATATTCAATTTTTGAGTTCAAACATTCGGATTTAATTTTGCCTGTAAATTCCTGCATGGCTTCAATGTATGCTTTTTGTATCTGGTATGGTTGTGTTGTCATTTCTTCTTCTGTTTCCAAATCTTTAAATATTGAATCTCTATCAAAAGCAAAATTATTTTCAACCGGGTCTAATATTTGAAAAACTATCACCTCATTTTTTTTATATCTGAAATGTTTTAATGATGTTAAAATCGAATTAATATCGTCAAAGAAATCGGAAATTATAATTACCAATCCCCTCTTATTAATTTTTTCAGCAACTTCGTTCAGACAAGATGATGTGTTTGTTTTATTAGAAGGAAGTATTTTCGTAAGACTTTTCAACATTTGTTGATAATAAACTTTAGATACTTTTGGTGTGTAATACTGATGAATCCTGTCGGAATAAAAAGCAAGACCGACAGCGTCCTGTTGTTTTATCATTAGGTAAGATAAAGCAGCCGCAAGTGTTTTTGAATATTCTATTTTACTTATATTTTTTTCAGAAGCAAATTCCATTGATTTACTAACATCAAGTAAAACGTGGCATTTTAGATTTGTCTCTTCTTCAAATTGTTTGATAAAAAACTTTTCGGTTTTTCCGTATACTTTCCAATCTACATCTTTTAAATTATCGCCTTGTATGTAAGGTCTATGCTGACTAAACTCAACGCTGAAACCGTGATAAGGACTTTTGTGCAGTCCAACCATAAACCCTTCAACAACCAGCTTGGCTTTGATATCTAAAGAATTTAATTTTGATATAACCGCAGGGTCTAAATAATTTCTATTATCGTTTACTTGATTCTGCATTAAGAATTTTTCTTTGTGCTGTTCTTAATTATTTTATCGGGAGGAATGCCCATATTTTTTATTTCTTCTTTTGCCGAAGTTACTAATTCACTCTTGGGATATTTTTTAATAAACAGTTCATATATATTTTTTGCTTCATCGTATTTATTAAGAGCATTTGCTGTAATGAAAGCAGACATAAATAATGCACGGGGGGCATCTTTGCTGTTGGGATATTTATCAAATATTTCTTTATAATACTTAGCAGATATTGACATTGTAGAATCATCACTTATATTTGGAATCTTTTTATTTTGATATAATAATGCCAATTTCATCAAGGATTCAAGAGCCTCTTTACTATTTGGAAATTCTCTTAAAATTAAATTGTAGTTTTTTACTGCTTCAGTATAGTTTTTATCAGCTGCATTTTTATCCGCTAAATTAGAATAATCTTGAGGGGTTTTTTTGCTGCAGCCGAAAAGAATAAATGACAGTAATAATAAAGATATTATTGATTTCATAATTTTTCTTTTGTTTTTTAATATTAAAATTAAGACTTTGTATTTAACTTCTAAATTTAATTATACTTTTTAATTATGCAAATATGTTTCAGGTTTCAATTGTTTAAATTATCTCTATAAATAAAATTAAATGAATACAACAACAATACAATTTTACCGGTTAAGAAAAAAAGCCATAGTCATTTCTTTGCTGATTGCGGTAATAATGCTTATTGCAAAATTGGGGGCATATTTTATTACCAATTCTGCCGCCATTTTTTCTGATGCCATTGAATCTGTCGTACACATATTAGCAACTTCTATGGCATTTTACAGCATTATTCTTAGCTCAAAACCTGCCGATGATTCTCATCTTTACGGGCACGGAAACATAGAATATTTTTCAGCGGGTGTTGAAGGTTTGTTCATTATAATTGCATCTGTCTATATCATTTATAATGCTATTGATAATATTATTATAGGTACAACATT
The DNA here is from genome assembly GCA_011052365.1 of Ignavibacteria bacterium. GTDB lineage: Bacteria > Bacteroidota > Ignavibacteria > Ignavibacteriales > Ignavibacteriaceae. Next base: position 2,463 of record DRJC01000316.1, on the reverse strand, counting down.
AAAACAGTTGGATCTGGGTATTTACATAATAAGCAGTGCCGGAATAATAAACTTAGCGTTGGGACTTTACCTAATTAGAATGGGTAAAAAAACAAATTCTTTAACATTAACAGCTGACGGTAAACACGTCTTAACCGATTCTTTTACCAGCATCGGTGTTATTATCGGTATCGTTTTAGTTCTGATTACCGGCTTTCAGATTATTGACCCGATAGTTGCAATACTTGTTGCATTAAACATCCTTCACACAGGTTACAACTTAATAAGAGGCTCCATCGGTGGATTGATGAATGAAACAGATAAAGCATTATTAGATAAAATAGTAGAATGTTTAAAAAGCAAAAGAAAAGATTATTGGATCGATATCCATCATTTAAGATTTTGGGAATCAGGAGAAAATACATTTTTAGATTTTCACCTTACACTCCCCTATTATTTTAATATTAGAGAATCTCACTTAGAGGACGAATATATTGAAACCTCTTTACAGGTAGGAATTCCTAACGCTCAAGCAAGGATTCACTTTGATTATTGTACCGATAATTTATGCAAATACTGTGCATATAAAGATTGCGAAGTGAGAAAAGAAGAACATTCAATATTTTTGGAATGGACGGAAACAAAAATGCTCGGTGAACCGATTGAACCAAAAGAACATATTAGTTAATACTTAACATTCTCATTTTTCTTCATCGAAGCTGCAGCCATTTTAACTCTGTATTCTTTCAACTTATCTTTAAGATCATTATCCGCAATTGCCATAATTTCAACGGCAAGCAAAGCGGCATTTTTTGCTCCGTCAACTGCTACTGTAGCAACCGGAATTCCACTCGGCATTTGCACAATAGAAAGTAAAGAATCCATTCCTTCAAAAGATTTCCCTTTTATCGGGACCCCAATAACAGGCAGTGTAGTATTAGCAGCGGTAACTCCGGGCAGATGAGCAGCTCCGCCTGCTGCTGCAATAATAACTTTTAACCCCCTTTCCTCCGCTGTCCGGGAATATTCTGCGTGCTCTTCCGGCGTTCTATGGGCTGAAAGTATTTTTACTTCAAAAGGAATATTAAACTCTTTACAGACTTCAAAAGCCTTCTGCATTATTGGTAGGTCAGAATCGCTACCCATTATTATTCCTATCACAGGATTTTCATTCATATTATTCAAGACATTTATTTGATAAAATTATGTTACTCAAAGATAGTAAATATTTTAATCTCTCCAATTTATCTTTTTAAATTTTATTCCATCAGACTGAAATAATATTGCTCCTTCTTTATCAGTCCGGAATAGCTTTGAATTATACCTTTGTAACCTACTTAACACACTAACGGAAGGGTGATGATACTTATTATATTTACCGACACTAATTATACTGTACATGGGTTTTATGTAATCAATAAAATGCTCGGTGCTGCTTGTTTTGCTTCCGTGATGCGGTACTTTTAAAATACCGGATTTAAGAAAATCTTTATAATATTTTGAATAATATTTTTCGCCTTTACTTTCAATATCGCCGGTAAATAAAATGCTGGTTTTTCCATAGACAATTTTTATAATACCGCTTTTATTATTACTTGATAATCCTTGATAATAGGTATTGTTAGTATTATTCAAAATATAAATTCTAACATTTCCTTCACTAATAATTTTTTGTTCATAATATTTTTTTATCAATTTCTTCTTACTTATAAACTGTTCAAATTTAACATCTTTTGATGAAGTCGAATCATAGGTAGGTTTAATGAGTTCATTTATTATTCCTTTGCCGATTAAATAGTTGTACCCCCCGTAATGGTCTATATCCATGTGGGACACAAAGGCTAAATCAATTTTATCAATATTCAGGTGGTTTAAAAGCGGTTCTATTGTATACGTCCCTGTGTCAAAATTCTTGTTTCTAATTCCGGCATCAATTAAAGAAGTTTTACCGTCCGGATATTTAATCAATATTGCATCACCCTGTCCAACATCAATCATTAATACACTTAACTTATTTTTCGGTAGTAGATCGTTTTTTGTAAGTGAAGTAAATAAAAAAATATTTGCAATTATTAGAAAAATAATAATTGTTCCGGCATAAATATTTACAAGTTTTTTCTTAACAAATAGTAAGAAAAATAAAAAAGAGAATATGATAAAAGCATCATAAAAATTGAGATTGGATATACGAATAAAGGAGAATCCGAGATTCCCCGTTATTTTAATAACCCAAAACATAAAGCCTGAAAATAATTCATTAGCAGAAACATAATAAATTGCTATTGACGACGATATTGGATTTAGTAAAAGTGATACAATACCTGTTGCAATAATAACACCCACCAAAGGAATAACAACAAGGTTAATAGCTAATGCTATTATGGAAAGTTTTCCAAAATAAATTAGAGTAAATGGTAAAGTACCGATTTGCGCACCGAGTGAAACACTTGAAAACAGAAGTATATATTCTATGGTTTTACTTTT
>DRJC01000315.1 GCA_011052365.1 Ignavibacteria bacterium | reverse complement strand
CTTTTATTTATTTTTTCAGAATTAGAGTTTATTGAATTATCATAATAATATTCTATATAGCCTTCTTTTTCAGCAAAATCCATAAGCGCTTTATACCGATCCGGAACAGGTCCCATTTTTAATGCTACATAAGGAAGCCCGGAAATTGATTTACCGGTTTTTTTAAAATTCAAAAAATCAGAATAAAATAAAAATTTATTTAACCGGACTTGATAGAAAGCGTTTTCATTAAAAAAAAGTATCATGTTAAAGAATTTTTTAAATGAAGGTATTTTATATCCATTAAACTGATTGGGAGTTAGGTAGTTGCTAAAAAGCTGTCTTAAAATGGAATCGCTTTTTGCTTCTTTTAGATTTTCATTAATTTTATTGACAATTTTATCATAAAACTTGGTACTGAATTGTTTCTTACTTTGTTCAATTAAAGTTTTAAAATGATTTGGGTATTTAATCATATTTAAAATTTTAGAATTACTCTTGTTTGGTAATTCGCCTGCTTCGTAATTACGAAATTGATTTATACCAAAACCTAAAATTTCAGACATCTTAGTTGCGGAAAGATTATAAGAATCCCGAATTGATTTTAATTCTTCAGGAAATGGGATATTATATTTTTCTCGATATTGATTGTAAACTTGAGTAATCGCTAAATCGTCCTGACCTGGTGTAGTAAAATCTTTTTTACATTTTTTGCATATATAATATTGTTCAAATACTTTGAACTTTTCTTTTCTAAATTCCCTATTAACAATCTCCGTTTTAAGTTCAATTGTATCGTTATTACAAATTGGACAATTCATAGTTTTACTATTCTATTAAAAGGATAACTCATTTTATGTTCGGCAATATGGAATGACATACAGATTACAGGATTATTTTTTGTGCCCATATTTATTTTAATATAAACTTCTTTATCATTAACCATTTTACCAAACTCCCAATATTCAGGCATATTTGGATCATTAGTATCTTTGTTTGGACCGGAATGAAAATTTTCCGGTTTAAGACTTTTTATGTTTTCAAGTCTTTGTAATTCTGTAATTCCTAATTTTAAAAGAGCATTACGGTTTTTATCTCTATCCAAATAAATAATTGAAAAAACATCAAGTTTTTGTTTAAAATCTTTAAGAAATTGCTGAACTTGATTTTTAGTAGTCATAATAATAATATTAATAGAAATAACATTCAACTATAAAGTTGAATAATTATAATATTATAACCTATTTTACATTTTATAGTTATTTATAATTAATTTTATTCTTCCACTACTATTTCTGTCTCCCCTTTTGGTAACGGCGGTCTTTCATAAAGTTGTGTCAGCTTTTTATATTTTAAAGCTAAATCTTTGTTGATCTGATCCCAGGTAAATCTCCAATCCCAATTCCCACCTAAAGTGCCGGGGAAATTCATTCTAGCTTCACTACCTAAATTAAGTATGTCCTGCATTGGAATGATAACCATATTACCTGCAGAAGCATAAGCTGTTCTTATTAATTCTTGAGTAATCTCATCACCGAAATAATTTAAGTATTCCTGAGCATGCCGGTAAATATTATTATTCTTATTTTTTTCTTTCTCAAAGTATCCGCGTGTTGTATCATTATCGTGAGTGCCGGTATAAACAACTGTATTGTGTTTATAATTATGTGGCAGAAATCTAGTTTCCATTCCGTTACCGAAAGCAAACTGCAAAATATTCATTCCGGGAAAGTTGAATCTATCCCTTAATTTCCTCACGGATTTAGTTATCACACCTAAATCTTCGGCAATAATAGGTAAATCACCAAGCCGGCTTTTTAGTGCCTTGAAAAGCTTCGCCCCCGGTCCTTTAACCCATCTTCCCTTTTCGGCAGTAGGTGCGCCTCCGGGAATTTCCCAATAAGCATCAAAACCCCTAAAGTGGTCTATTCTTAAAATGTCAATATATTTTAATTGATGTTGAACTCTTTTTACCCACCAGCTAAAATCGTTTTTTTCAATAACATCCCACCTGTAAAGAGGATTACCCCAAAGCTGTCCCGTCGGACTAAAATAATCAGGCGGAACTCCTGCAACTGAAATCGCCTTTCCGTTTTCATCAACCGTAAAGTATTCTTTGTTTGCCCATAAGTCCGCACTGTCATAAGCAATAAATATTGGAACGTCACCTACAATCATAATGCCTTTCCTGTTTGCATAATCCTTTAATTTGCTCCATTGATGGGCAAACAAGAATTGAACAAATTTATGGAAACTGATTTCATCTTTTAGTTTGTCACTCCAGACCCTAAGTTTGGGTAAGTCCCTTTTTGCTAATTCCTCTTCCCACTTACTCCATTCATCTCCGTTATGGCTTTCTTTCAATGACATATAAAAAGCATAATCATCTAACCAGTAAGCATTTTCGTAACAAAATTTATCAAATATATTTTTAAGATTGTTTTCGCCGGATGTGAAATTAACAAATGCCTTTTTAAATAATTTATTTTTAAAATCTTTTACTTTGTTGTATTCGGTTTTTGAATTACTGAACTTCGGTATACCGGATAAATCATTTTTATTTAATAATCCTTCTTCCAACAACAACTTTGGACTGATAAACAAATGGTTACCTGCAAAAACCGAGAAACAAGAATAGGGAGAATCACCGTAACCTGTGGGGCCGATTGGTAAAATCTGCCAAAGTTTTTGTCCTGCTGCTTCTAAAAAATCAACAAATTTGTATGCGTTGCTTCCAAGATCGCCTATTCCATATTTACTTGGGAGCGAGGTAATGTGCAAAAGAATGCCTGCCGTTCTGTCAATAATCATAATTAATTTTTAAAATAGTGATGAAAATCATACTAATACCAAATATATTGATATTTTTGATAAAATTACTTAATGTTTGTATGTTCATTTATTTATTCTTGAGGGTTTATTATGCAAAAGGCTTTACTTGATCACAGAGATTTATATCGTTTACCATGGACACTACCCGACAATGCAATCTCCTGGCTTGAGCCTACCTCCGAATGCAATTTAGCCTGCGACGGCTGCTACAGAGACAACGAAAAAAACTCACACAAATCATTAGAAGAAGTCAAACACGAACTTGATGTATTCCAAAGGCTAAGAAATACGGATTGTATTTCAATCGCCGGTGGTGATCCACTGCTATATCCCGACATATTAGAAATTGTTAAAGATGTAAAATCACGGGGTATTAAACCCATAATTAACACAAACGGAAAAGCATTAACCAAAGAATTTTTATTAAAACTTAAGGAAGCAGGAGTTTACGGTTTTACTTTTCATATTGACAGCAAGCAGGGAAGACCCGGTAAATGGAGAGGAAAAGATGAACTGGAATTAAATGAATTACGTTTACATTACGCTAACATGCTTGCCGAAGTAGGGGGATTGAGCTGCTCATTCAACGCTACTGTTTATGAGGATACTCTTCATTTTGTACCGGATTTAGTAGAATGGGCTGAAAAGCATATTGATGTTGTGCACACCATAGTCTTTATTATGTTCAGACACGTTGTACCCCAGATGAAGTTTGATTGGTATGCAGGGGGACAAAAAGTGGATTGGCAGAATATAAAATATCACTCTGATACTGAAAGAAAAATAGATATTAAAGCTGATGATATTTTGGCAGAAATAAGAAAAAAATTTCCGGAGTTTACACCTGCAGCATATTTAAATGGAACAGACCAGCCGGATTCTTTTAAATGGTTGTTGACTGAAAGAGTGGGAACAAAGAAAAAAATATTCGGTTATTTAGGTGCCAAGTATATTGAATTTGTTATGTCATCATTCCACTTTTTTACCGGTAAGTATTTGTCTTACGCTTCACCCAAAATGACTAATTTCGGTAAATCGATATTCTTTTTATCGCCGTTTGATAAAGGCTCGAGAAAAGCTGCAAAAAAATATTTGTTTGCATGTTTGAAAAACCCGGCAAATATTTTCCGCAGATTGTATCTGCAATCCGTATTGTTCATTCAACCTGTTGATTTTGCTCCGGACGGGGAACAAAGTATGTGTGACGGCTGCCCGGATATTACAGTTTGGAATGATAAATTGGTTTGGTCTTGCAGACTGGAAGAACCGAAACAGTTCGGTACATTCCTAAAATCTGTTCCGCAAAAAAATAATGATGAAAAGTAACGGAAATTATTTTTTTGAAGAAATTAAAATTAGAAATAATTTGCCGCGAATTAGCGGCTTTATTTGTTCTCAGATTTTTCTAATTTACTCGCTGATATTTTTTATAAAACAAAACGCCAGATTAATTTAGTGAGTACGGTTGTATTGGAAGAGTGCCATCCCGAATCTAAAGTGTCAAAAGATTCATTCACAACAAAATAAAAATTCGTTCCCGGTTTTGGAATCCAGTTCACCCGAAAATTTAAGACTACTTTATTATCATTATTATTCCATTGCCCGAAGAAAGTGCCGAAAAGATCGGGACTAATTGCAAGGTCAACTCTACCTCCAAATTCATTTACAGTAAAACTTCCCTGCGGAAGGGAGATATAATTTTGTGTAAAATCGGAACTGATGCTGATATTTTTATTAATCTGAAAAACACTTCTGATGAACCATTCCGTTCTTTTACCGGTGTAAAAATCGCCCCAGTTCACAAAAAGGAATCCATAAACAGGTCTTCCTTTAAAAGTGGCAAACTGGAGTTCGTAACGGGTAAACCAGTACTCTCCTCTCGGAATAATAATGCCTTTGTGAATTTCAAAATCCTCCGTTAAATTTTCTGCTCGCCGCTGAATGTTCGATTCAAAAAACTCCCCGCTTTTTGTTGTGAATCCCAACGGTCGAAACTCCGTCCACAGAGATTGCAATTTATGAGTTTTGTCATCGACGTAATAATTAAAATCGAACGGTTTAAAAACAAACTTTTGAATCCAGGGTAGAAACTTGGGACGCGGTTTTATCCGGAGATCAGCATTATACATTTGATAATTTGTTCTTCGCAAAAAACCTGTTTCGGGATTGAAGTTAACACTTGCTCTATCCCAGACGGCAGAAAAATCAATTATATCATTAGGGTAATCAATAAATAAACGGTGAGCCATACCTGTTTTTTCTTTTGCATCGGAAGTATAACTCTGAGCAACGGCACCACCGACGGAAAAATTTTTATTCCCGAAAATATTTGAAGTTGAGTAAAGAAAATCCGCACCGTAAACTGCATTTTGCCTGTCCGGTCCCAATTTACCGACACCGATTAAACCTATATTAGATTGTTGTAAAACATCCTGTTTCCATCTAAGTACGGTATAATTTGTGGAAGGGATTGAGTCATGTTTTGCAGTTTGAATACTCATTCCGCCCAAGGTTGTATTTCCTGTTTTTCCCAACAAGCGAGCGCCGGCAATTATCGGGATTGTTGATCTATCGGGCGCTAAACCGATCCGTCTGCTGTAAAATGGGCGTATGCTGCTTCCGATTCCGAAATCGAAATAGTTTTGACCTTCAAGAAAAAATTCCCTTTTTTCCGGATAAAACAAAGAGAAACGGGTTAAGTTTACCTGCAACTGATCTGATTCAACTTGAGCAAAATCCGTATTAATACTAAGATTAAGTTTCATCGTTGGAGTGATAAGATAATTTATATCGCCGCCGATATTAGAAGTGAAGCTACTGCCTGTGTCCTCGTTATTTTCAATCCCTGCAATTCCGTAAGGCTTTAATTCAACAAGAGTGACTTCGCTGATTCCTTTTATACCAATCAATTTTCCGGCTCGCGAAACCTGTTCAATATTATAATTACGAGACCAGCCCTGCCACAAAACTTGTTCACGCTTTCTTCTGATATTGCGTTCAAAATTTATTCCCCAAACCAAATTATCTTTAGTACTGAATTTTAGTGTGGAAAAAGGGATTTCAAATTCTGCAAACCAGCCTTTACCGGTAATTGTAGTTTTAACATTCCAAACACCGTTCCAGGCTGAGTTTACTGACTTTCCGTTGTCCTGCACCAATGCATCATATCTTGCACCGTTGGGATTGGTAACAAACAAATAACCGTTTCGTTTATCGTTATATGTATCTAAAATAATCTTAAAATTATCTTCTGTGCTGTACTTAAAATCACGTTTCATTTTCTCGGCTACTAATTTGCCGGAGTTTTCATCATAGCTCCAAATGCCGATGTAAAGATTTTTGTCATCGTATAAAACTGCAACTTTGGTGAGTTCAGAAGCAGGTTTGCCTTCGTTCAATTCGCGCTGAGTAAAATTGGATATTTTTTCTGCCTTCTGCCAAACCGGTTCGGTGAGATCGCCGTCCAATTTAATTGATTGATTTATTTTATAAGCACGAATTTTATCCGGAAAACTTGTTTGTGCATTATTGGTTGCAACAAATAGAATCAATACCGAAAGAATGAGAATTACTCTCAATAATTTTTCCATAGTTGGAAATCCCCTTTATTTTAGCTGCTTTGTGAAATGTTTAACTTTAAGTCGTTATACAAGCAGTTACAAATCTTTTACATTTTACATCTCAAATATAAAAAAACGTCTCTTTAAATGAGGAAGCACCTATTAAGTGATAATAAAATTTATAATTAATTAGTCATCTTACGCAGAACATTATCTTTTATTGTTAGGTACTTCAGCCAGAATTTAACTGAATATCTATTTTATAATTTTTGCAAAAATAATTGGTTAAACACCTAACTTTTAATACTTTAGAACATGAGTAATATTTCATAAAAGTTTATAAAATAATAAGAGATTTAAAATGTATAATTTAATACTTATAGGATTATTGGCAATTGCGGTATTTATATTTTTAAAGGGTTTAAAAAGTAAAAGTAAAGCCATTGCTATAATTGGAGTTTTAATAGGAATAATTTCATTAGGCTTTTTCTGGTTTATGGGTTTTTGGATTGATGTACTTTGGTTTAGGGCATTGGGCTTTAGTAACAGGTTTTGGATTGATATTATATATAGTTCGGTATTCACCCTTGCCGGTGCTATAGTTTCATTACTTTTAGTTTTTGGGTTTATTTTTTCACTTCCTAAAAACTTTAAATTTTTTAAGTGGATTGCTCTTGCCGTTGCTGCATTTGTTGGTGGAGTTTGGGGATATACAAATTGGGAAACTTTATTGAAATTTTTCCAGCAACCTCCAACTAATATTTTTGATCCTATCTTCGGGAAGAGTATTGGGTTCTACCTTTTTAGCCTCCCTTTCTTAGGTGATATTTACGGCTTATTATTTATTAGTTCGTTCATTGGAATTGCAACAATATTTTTCGCACTTTTTGTACGCATCACTGAAAATGGATTGGTTTTCTATATTCCCCAAAATGGAGTAATCAACACAAAGAAACTGTTTAATATCCTATACATAACTTCAGGAATCTTTTTATTAATACTTGCATTTGGAAAATTATTGAGCAAATATAAATTAATGTATTCTTCGAATAGCGTGGTTTACGGTCCGGGCTGGACTGATGCAAATATTGTTGCTCCTACTTATAATATTATTGTCATAATAATGATTCTTTTTAGTATTTCATTCTTTATTCCAAGTGTTAGAAATTATTATCAAAAGTTTTTTAAACGTACTAAAATGACATATTCAACCTCTCCGTTGTATGTTTTAGGAGGTTCAGCCGTAGCTATAATTTTACTTTGGTTTCTCGGTTTAACAATTATCCCCAGTGCGTTCCAAGCATTCTTTGTTAAACCGAACGAAATTACTTATGAGAAACCATATTTTGCAAATAATATTAAATTTACAAGATTAGGATTTGGATTAGATAAAGTTGAAGAAAAAGAGTTTCCTATGAACGGAAGTTTTACAATGCAAACGGTAAAAAATAATCCGAATATTTTTAATAATATTCGTCTATGGGATTGGCGTGCATTAGATGCTACATACAGACAGTTTCAAGGGTTCAGACTCTATTATCAATTTTCAAGCGTGGATGTTGACAGATACTACATCAACGGAGAATACCGCGAAGTAATGGTAGCAACACGTGAAATGAATATTGATAATTTACCTGAAGTTAGTCAAACTTTCGTAAACAATCGATTTCAATATACGCATGGCTTTGGTATAACAATGTCAACTGTTAACGAGTTTACCCCACAAGGATTGCCGCACTTATTAATAAAAGATATTCCCATAAAAAGCGAAGACTCGAGTTTAATTATAAAGCAACCCAGGATTTATTATGGAGAATTGACAAAAACACCTGTTGTAGTTAATTCTAAAGAAAAAGAATTTGATTACCCGAACGGTAAAGATAATGTCTATACACGATATACCGGAAACGGCGGGGTTAGATTTAAAGGATTATGGCGCAAATTTTTGTTCAGTTATAAATTTGACGGAACTAAATTGTTGTTCTCAGGTTACCCTACAGACAGCAGCCGTATAATGTATAACCGGCAAATTGAAGAAAGAGTAAGATTACTTGCTCCGTTTCTAAAATTTGACAAAGACCCGTACATAGTTTTGGATAACGGTAAACTTTATTGGATCATTGATGCTTATACTTCATCATCTTATTTCCCTTATAGCGAGCCTTTTTCATCAGTTGAAAAAATTGAATTCAAAGAAGGAAATGTACAAAGGGAACTAATAAATATTGTAGATAAAGATTTTAACGGGGTAAATTACCTGAGAAATTCTGTTAAAGTTACGATAAATGCATTTGACGGTTCTGTAAATTTTTATGTAATGGATGAAAACGATCCTATAATAAAAGTATGGGAACGAATATACCCGAATTTGTTTAAACAAAAATCGCAAATGTCAAAAGGACTAATCGCACATATTAGATATCCTAAAGATATGATTCGTGCTCAAGGAATAGTTTACGAAAAATACCACATGACCGACCCATCTGTTTTTTATAACCAAGAAGACCTTTGGGTAAGAGCAACTGAAAAATATTATAGTGCTATTCAGCCTGTAGAACCGTATAATATTATTTGGCAACTGCCGGATTCCGATAAACCGCAATTCTCACTTATTCTTCCTTTTACTCCTAAAAACCGGCAAGTGCTTATCGGTTGGATTGCCGGTTTGAGCGACCCGGGAAATTACGGAAGATTGATTGCTTACCAATTTCCCAAAGGGGAAATGATTACCGGAACACAACAAGTTGAAACTAAAATTGATCAAGATAGTTATCTTTCAGGACAGCTTTCATTGTGGGATCAGCGGGGTTCCAGCGTTATTCGCGGAAATGTTCTCGCAATTCCTGTTGCCAACACACTTTTTTATGTTGAGCCGATTTACCTGCAAGCGGAAACTGCAGCTTATCCCGAACTGAGGCTTGTTGTTGTAATGCACGGCGATAATATGAGTTATGCCAAATCTTTTGATAAAGCCCTTGAAAAACTTTTCGCTTCCTCTCCAAGTAAGAATAAAGTTGAAAATATAACTATGCAGACAGCAACGGGCAAACTAAACAATAATAGTTTGGCAAAACAAGCAAATGATGCTTTCAATAATTATTTAATGTATTCAGGGAAAAAGAATTTTTCTGCTGCTGCTAAAGAATTGAAAAAATTACAAAAAGCTCTTGAACAATTAAATTATAAAAAATAATTTGATTTGTATTTGTTTTTCATTTTGTTAAATGAATGGCGGGGTAAATGGTTGTAATAATTTGCCGCTAATTCGCGAATTAGCGGCTTTATTTTTCTTCATATTTATTAAAATTTTTTAATATGTTTTTCTCATTTTCTCACCATAATTTTTAATAAATAAATGCTTCTGTAAAAGAAGCATATTAAAAATGGTGTTTTATTTTCTATTCTTTTTTGGCAATTTTAGTTTCTCAGATTCAATCAAAGAATTATCTGAAGAAACTATACTTTCCCCAATTTCTTTTTCTGCTTCTTTTCTTGCATTGCCGGCAACACCACCGCCGCGTTTTGCAACCTGCTTGTTTTTATCAAATGTATTTGGTTTTTCTCTCTTGGAAATTTCAGTAGTTACTTTTTCACCCAACATATTAAAAATCAATTCCAAATCCGACATATGATCCCGTAAATTCTCCCTTTTTAAGTTTTTATATTTCTTATACTCATT
>DRJC01000314.1 GCA_011052365.1 Ignavibacteria bacterium | reverse complement strand
TGATAAAAAATTCGACCAATTTCTAAAAGAGTTAGTTTATTACCATTAAAAGATTCTGCCCTGCATTTATACGGATCAATACTAAAAAAAAATTTCAGTTCACCATTAAGTTTAAGTTGGTTCAATTCATCTTTCACATTGGTAACCATAGGAAACATATTGTGTTTTATAAGTTCTTTAGAAAGTTTTAACTTTCGTAATTTTCGTCTAAATAGTTGTTTCCTCCCTTGTCTTTTCTCTCGACGTGTAGCATTTTTAGAAAATTCTTTCCCCTTTTCAATATTCACCCCTTCAGGAAAAATTCTAACACCAGAATCTATAATTTTCTGTTTTTCATCATCAACCAAGCTCCAACCAATAGAATTTGTACCTAAATCTAAACCTAAAATCTTTGACATAAATAACCCCATATTTTTGTTGGTTTTTTAACTTAATAAATTTATTGATAATAATCAGAATTTATTTTAAGTTTATAACCATAAGATTTTTATTCATCTTTTAAATCTTATCACAATAAGGCTATATGCCGAAGGTTTTATACCTATCAGCCCTGCTTCGGTGGGGCTATTTTTTTGTAGAGCGAATCTCCTGATTCGTTTATATAATTTAATTGGTTGCTTTATATTTGAGCGAAACAGAGTTTCGCTCTACATTTGAATATGTTAAATTTATTATTATCTATGTTCATAGGCAATCACCCTACATTAAAATTACAGCGGACAAGCTTGAGATAGAATGTCGGATAGAGTTAAGGAGAGGTAGTTGATAGTTTTTAGGTAATCTCAATTTTTTTATCTTATCTTTTAATAAATTTAAACTATGCAAATCTATTTATATCTGCGCCCATAGTTCAATTGGATAGAACGTTAGATTCCGGTTCTAAAGGTTGGGGGTTCGAGTCCCTCTGGGCGTACATTTTTTTTATTTACATATAATCTTCGTTAAACTAGGGTTGACAAGTTGGATAGAATGTCGGATGGAGTTTATCCGGCGAAGACGGAGTTCTAAAGGTTGGGGGTTCTCCCGAAGGGACTCTTTGAAGAAGTCCCTTTGAGTGTACTTTTTTTTGTAAATAATTTCTGGAAGATTGAAATATTTAGTTGTAAATTTACTTTCTGAAATTTAATTAGTAACAAATAATACTTATCAAGGATTTTTGAATGTTAAAGAAAAAGAAGAAACTTACAAAGAGAGCAATTAAAGAAGATAAACTTGTTACAAGTTTTAATAATACTCTCACTTTTATTGATGAATACAAATCAAAAATAATATTATTCGGAAGCGTTACATTGGTTGCTGCATTTTTGGCTATATTTTTTATAAACAGAAATATTCAGCAAAATCAGCAAGCAGGGTTAGAACTTTCAAGAATGTTTAAGGTTTATGACAACGGAAGTTATCTTGTAGCAATAAACGGCAAGCCGGGAACTAATCTTGTAGGGTTAAAAAAAATTGTTGAAGATTACGGTGGAACTGAAAAAGGTGAAACTGCAAAAATTTATCTTGCAAATTCATACAGCCTTCTCGGTAAATATGAAGAAGCATATAAATACTTTAAAGATTACGATGGAAATATTGATATGTATAAAGCTGCTTCCTTAGCCGGACAGGGAAATTATTATGCTTCTAAGAAAGACTATGCAAAAGCTGCAGAATATTTTGAAAAAGCTGCTCATGTTAGCAAGTTAATTGCATTAGACCCCGAATATTTATTGAAGGCAGGCATTAATTATTTGTTGGTAGGGAATAAAACAAAAGCGAAAGAAGTTTTTAATAATATTAAAACGGATTATAAAACCTCCTTAGTTTCAAATCAGGTTGATAAGTATTTAGCACAGGCTGAATAATTATATTAACACAATAATCTTTTCAAATTTATAATAAAAGATTTTGTAATAAATTGTTTTCTTGACATTGTATATGTAGATATCTATTTTTTTTAATTTATAATAATATTCATAAATACTTATGGCAGATACATCGGATTTCAGAACAGGATTAATAATAAAATTTAAAAATGATTTATACTCAATTATAAATTTTCAGCACGTAAAACCAGGCAAAGGGGGAGCCTTTGTAAGAAGCACATTAAAAAATTTAAAAACAGGAAAAGTATTAGACAACACTTTTCGTGCCGGCGAAAGCATTGAAATAATTAGGATTGAAAGAAGAAAATATCAATTTCTTTACCGTGAAGGTGATTCACTTGTTTGTATGGACAACGAAACTTACGATCAAATTAACGTTCTTAAAACACTTATTGGTGATAGTGTCGATTTGATAAAAGAAGGTGAACAATTGGATATACTTTTTAACGGTACCGATATAGTAAATATAGAAATCCCTATATTTGTACAGTTAACCGTTAAGGAAACAGAACCCGGGTTTAAAGGCGATACGGCTACCGGCGCTACTAAACCTGCTGTACTTGAAACCGGGGCAACAATAAATGTTCCTCTTTTTATAAATGTCGGTGATAAATTAAAGGTTGATACTCGTACAAATTCTTATGTAGAGAGAGTGAAATCATAAATTTTAAGGTGAAGAATGGACTTAAATCTTATAAAAAAATTAGTTAAAATTTTTAATGCCAGTGATATTTCAGAACTTGAAGTTGAACAAGACGGTCTCCGCATTAAAGTAGCAAAACAAACCGAAAATATTCAAGTTGTTCCGCAAGTAGCTACTCAAAATATTTCTCAGTCTGCTGTTGAAACTTCAAAAGCTGAATTAGAAACAGAAGTTAGTGAGGAGGAAAATGCGGCAAATCTTCACGAGATTCATTCACCGATTGTAGGAACATTTTACAGAGCACCGGCACCCGATGCAGATTCTTATGTGAAAATAGGTGATACAATAACCAAAGGTTCGGTTTTATGTATTGTTGAAGCTATGAAATTGATGAATGAAATTGAATCCGACGTAAACGGTAAAATTGTAAAAATCATTGTTGACAACGGCGAACCTGTTGAGTACAATCAACCGTTATTTTTAATAGAAACCTCTTAATAATTCCAGGTTTTTTCAGCAGAGGAAAAATTGTTTGATAAAATATTAATTGCCAACCGTGGCGAAATTGCGTTACGCATAATTAGAACGTGTAAAGAACTTGGAATAAAAACAGTTGCAGTTTATTCGGAAGCCGACAAAGATTCTTTGCATGTAACCTTTGCAGACGAAGCTGTGTGCATCGGTCCGGCTCAAAGTTCGGAAAGTTATTTAAAAATCCCCCCCATAATTTCAGCAGCACAAATTACCGGTGCGGATGCAATTCATCCCGGTTACGGTTTCTTGGCTGAAAATTCGGATTTTTCAGCAATCTGTGAAGAATCGGATATAAAATTTATCGGACCTTCACCGGATATGATAAATGCTATGGGTGATAAATCTTTTGCCAAAGATACAATGAAGCAAAACGGTGTACCCGTAATACCCGGTAGTGACGGAGTTATTGAAAACATAAAAGACGGGAAATCCTTGGCAGTAGAAATTGGTTACCCGGTAATCATTAAGGCTTCAGCAGGCGGTGGCGGAAAAGGAATGAGAATAGTTTGGAAAGAAAGTGAATTTGAAAAAGCTTTTAATACTGCAAAATCCGAGTCCGGGATTTCTTTCGGGAAAGATGATGTTTATCTTGAGAAATATATTGAAAATCCCCGTCACATCGAAATACAAATAATGGGAGATAGGCACGGCAACGCTCACCATTACGGAGAAAGAGACTGCTCAATACAAAGACGTCATCAAAAACTTCTCGAAGAATCACCATCTCCCGCAATTGACGAAGAAACAAGAAGCAAAATGGGAGAAGCAGCTTTACTCGGTGTTAAAGCCGTAAATTATGAGGGAGCAGGTACTTTTGAATTCTTATTAGATAAACATAAGAAATTTTATTTTATGGAGATGAATACAAGAATTCAGGTTGAACATCCTGTTACTGAAACGGTTTACGGAGTAGATTTAATAAGGCAGCAGATTTTGGTTGCTTCCGGTAAAAAAATAGAAACACTTCCACGTAAGCCCATAGGACACAGTATAGAATTCAGAATAAATGCTGAAGATCCTTCCGCAGGTTTCAGACCTTCACCGGGTTTAATTCAATCACTGCATTTTCCCGGTGGATATGGAATCAGGGTAGATTCACACGTTTATCACGGTTATACTATTCCTCCTTATTATGATTCACTAATTGCTAAATTAATTGTATGGGGTAAAAACAGAGAGCATGCAATAATGAGGGGACGAAGAGCATTGGAAGAGTTTGTTATTGAAGGAATAAAAACTACTATTCCGCTTCATCTAAAAATACTTGAAGATGAAAGATTCTTGAGCGGTGATTTTAATACCGGTTTTATGGAAGAATTTAAGTACGAATAAAATTTTATTATCCGTTGGCTAACGGATAATTGACTGATTTAAAAGTTAAAGAGGTAAAAATGAACTTCCCTGAAAATCTAAAATACAGTGATGATCACGAATGGTTATTAGTAGAGGGTAATGTAGGGACAATCGGCATTACCGAGTATGCACAGAGTGAGTTGGGTGATATTGTCTTTGTAGACATAGACCCCGATTTAGCAGAAGTGCATGCCGGTGAAACACTCGGTACAATTGAAGCCGTAAAAACTGTAAGTGATATTATAGCGCCCTGTAACGGAAAAGTTATTGAAATAAATAAAGTATTAGCCGATGCACCTGAAGATGTTAATGCTGATCCGTACGGTAAAGGCTGGATTATAAAAATTGAAATATCCGATCCTTCAGAAATTGAAAAATTGTTAAATGTAGAAGCATATAAAAATCTGATAGGACAATAGTTTTTTATTTATTCAAATTTTCTTTTACTTTTTTTCTTAGATGATTTATGAGTCGAATCTGCCTGCAGTTGTTTCGGCATAGACAGGTCTGAAAAGGTCAATTATAGAAAATTAAATCCGGACTATAAGCTGAAATTAAATAATATTTTTTAATCCGTTAGCTAATGGATACCTTTTTAGAGTAGACTTATTTATTTCACTTAACAAAATCTTACACGGTAGGATTTTGTTTCATTTTAAATTAAAATTTAAAAAATAGTTTATGATTTCAGAAGAGAAAATACTTATTATTGATTTCGGGTCACAGTACACACAGCTTATTGCGAGAAGAATAAGAGAAGCTAAAGTATTTTCTATTATCAAACCTCATTCTTTTTCAATTGATGAGATAGAAAAATTAAATCCTAACGGAATAATATTATCCGGTGGACCACAAAGTGTTTACGCAGATAATGCTTATTCTATTGATGAAAAAATATTCAATCTTGGTATACCGATTCTCGGCATTTGTTACGGATTACAACTCATCTGTAAATTATTAGATGGTAAAGTTGAGCCTGCAGAAAATAGGGAATATGGAAAAGCTATTCTTAAAATTGAAGGAGAGAACAAATTATTTCTGGGTGTGAAGGAATCATCTTCGGTTTGGATGAGTCACGGAGATTTAATTACACAGCTACCCGGTAATTTTATAAACCTTGCTGCTTCCGATTCATCACCAAATTGTGCAATAGCAAATGTAGAAAGAAATATATACGGCGTTCAATTCCACCCCGAAGTAAACCACACGGAAGAAGGCGAAAAAATAATTAGAAATTTTCTTTTTGAAATCTGTAAATGTAAAGGTCTTTGGAAATCTTCTAATTTTATTGAATCGTCAATTGTTGAAATTAAAAATAAAATCGGTTCCTCAAAAGCAATATGTGCATTAAGCGGGGGAGTTGATTCGACTGTTGCAGCTGTACTGATGAAAAAAGCAATCGGGGATAATCTCATTTGCGTTCATATCGATACAGGACTGATGAGAAAGAACGAAAGCGAAGAGATTGAAAATGTTTTTAAAGAAGAATTAAATTTAGACGTAGTTTTTGTAAATGCTGAAGAAATATTTATAGACAGGTTGGAAGGTGTATCAAACCCTGAAGAGAAAAGGAAAATAATTGGAAATACTTTTATAGACTTGTTTGAGTCCGAAGCAAAAAAATATTCCGATTTAAAATTTCTTGTGCAAGGTACCTTATATCCCGATGTTATTGAATCTTCACCGGCAGCAGGTACTTCAATAACGATTAAAACTCATCACAACGTGGGCGGTTTACCCGAAAAAATGAATTTAAAACTAATCGAACCGTTTAGAGAATTATTCAAAGACGAAGTAAGAAATATCGGAAGAGAATTGAAAATACCCGAACCATTTATAGAAAGGCATCCCTTCCCCGGACCTGGTTTAGCAGTTAGGGTAATTGGAGAAATCACTAAAGAAAGACTTGAGATATTAAAAGAAGCAGACGATATTTTTATAACGGAGATAAAAAACGAAAATCTTTATTTAAAAATATGGCAGGCGTTTGCAGTGCTTTTACCGGTGCAAACAGTCGGCGTGATGGGGGATTCCCGCACTTATGAAAATGTTTTAGCATTAAGAGCCATTACTTCAACTGATGGAATGACAGCCGATTGGTTCAAGTTTGACTCTGACTTTTTATCAAGTGTTTCTAACAAAATTATCAACAACGTAAGGGGAGTAAATAGAGTTGTTTATGATATTAGTTCGAAACCTCCTGCAACAATTGAGTGGGAATAAATTTGAATAATAATAACCAAATAGATTTTAAATTAAATAATGCAAAAAAGTTTGCTGCATCGGGTAAATTTTTACACGCCGTACAGTTATATAAATCCTTAATGGAAGAATTCCCGGATAATGCAGAGTCTTATTTTCAACTTGCACAATTATATAAAGATCAAAACTTATCAAAAGAAGCTGAAAATTTATTATTAAATTATCTAATTGAGCACCCTGATAGAATTGATGTAATAATTTATTTGGCGGAAATATATTTGCAAAGTTCAAAATGGGACGAGATAGTCGGTATTCTAACACCGGTTACACCACAAGAAGAACCCGACGCTTTATTCCTTATCGGTTATGCATATTTTATGCTTGGAGATTATGAAATTTCAAAAATAAATTTTGAAAACTTTTTAAAGTTTAATGATGAACCGGAATTGTTTTACGAGACTCAATTGTTTTTATCTAAAATTTATCTTGCTCAGAATAAATTTACCGAGGCATTGGAACATGCAGAAAAATCCGAAAAATTCTATTCAAATTATTGGGAACTTAAGTTTATCTATGCCAAGATTTATTTAAATATTAAAATGATAAGTCATGCAATTAATAATATTGAAGCTTGTATAAAAATGAATATCGCAAATTATAAGGTATATAAATTAGCAGGCGAAATTTATTATAAAGCAAGAGATTATATAAAATCGGAAGAGTATTTTAAAAAATGCATTAATCTAAATGGAAACATTGACACTGATTTGTACATCAAACTTGCAGGCATTTGTATAAAGAACAATAAAATTAATGAAGCTGTAGATTATTATGATTTGGTTTTAAAAATTAATCCGAAACATAACATAGCGTTAAAAGGTAAAAAAGATGCTTTGTCCTTAATGAAAAATCAGAATGCTTATAATGAATAAATATAAATTTATAACTTTCCTAATTGTACTTGTTTTATCTTCAATATCTTATTCACAGGTTGATCAAAATTTAGTTAACAGCAAGTTTAATACAGCGGTAAAATTATTTGAAAAGGGTGATTACTCAACGGCATTAAAAACTTTTGAATGGATAATTAACGATAATGATTTAAACTCTAAAACCACAGCATCCTATTTATTTAAAGCAAAATCAGAATTAAGATTAAACAAATTTCAAAATTCTAATATTACACTAAATAAATTATTGCAGTATTATCCCGACAGTAAATACCGGAACGAAGCATTACTTACGCTATCGAAATTATATTATAAAATGAACGACTACGCCGGAGCAATGAGTAAAATTGTACAGTTAATTAGTGAAACAACCTTACCGTATTACGTTCATTATGCAAAATCAACCGGCAAAAAAATAGCGTTAAATTATCTTTCCTCATCCGATTTAATAAGAATTTATAATAAATACAAAAGTGAAATCATATCGCCCTATATTCTGTATCTTCTTGGACAGGTTTATTTTAAGGAAGGAGATATACAAAGCTCAAAAAATTCGTTTAAAGAAATATTAAACCTTTACCCAAAATCTGCCGAATACGATGATGCTTTAAATCTTTATAAACACGGCGGGTTTGAAAGAAGAATAAGCTCTACCGAAACAATCATCGGTGTTATGCTTCCATTTGGTAAGAATGAAGACAGGTATTCCCCGGTTAATGAAATTTTGAATGGAATTCAATTTGCAGTTGATGAGTTTAATAAAACACATGATGACAAGATAGGTTTGTTGGTTAGAAATACAGAAAGAAACCGCGAAAAAATTTTTGAAATAAGGGATGAATTTGAAAATATACCGGCATTAAAAGTTGTAATCGGACCTCTCTTTAGTGATGAAGTAAAATATGCAAACGAAGCTTTTTACAGGACAGATATTCCACTTATTTCTCCAACTGCAACAGAAAACGGTTTAACTTTACAAAACACAAATTTTTTTCAAGCCAATCCATCATTTGAAACACGCGGAAAAGTTATGGCAAATTATGCTTTTAATATTGATACTGTAAGAAGAGCTGCAATATTAAAATCAAGAGACACCTATTCTTCAATATTGGCTCAGGCATTTGCTGAAGAGTTTACAAAATTGGGTGGCGAGATATGGGTTGAAACAGATTATCAAAGCGGTAAATATGATTTTAAAGCAAGTGTTGATAGCATAAATCAATTTAGAGATACACTTCAGGCTATTTATGTTCCTGTTACCGGCAGCAACGATGCTGCTTATGTAATGTCCTATTTAGTTACTGATAGCTTACAAGTAGATAGTTTAAATATAAAAATTTACGGCAACCAAGATTGGTTTTCAACAAAATTATTAAAATCTTCTTCTACTATCGGCAACAATCTTATTTTCACTTCCGATTATTTTATCCCTTTCAGAAACAGAAATTATAAACAATTTAACAAGAAGTATTTTGAACAAAATAAATATGACTCGAACAGAAATGTTCTTTATGGTTACGATGTTACAAAGTTCTTGCTTTCAATATTAAATGTAAACGGAGATAATGTTTATTCTGTTTCACAAGCTTTAAAAACAAGTAAAGAAGTAAAAGGGTTTCATAATAATTTTTTATTTAACAAAAACAGGGTAAATAGTTTTTTAAATTTAGTTAAATATAAGAATGGTATTTTTAGATTAATTGATAGATATAAAGTAAATCAATAATAATAAGGTACGTTATTTTAACCGTAAAAGAATTACCTGTTGATGACAGGCCGAGAGAAAAATTAAAATTAAGAGGGGAGCAAAGCCTTACCGATACTGAGCTTATTGCCATACTTTTAAGAACGGGCACAAAGGGTAAATCGGTAATTGCTCTTGCGCAGGAATTGATTACAACTTATGGAAACTTAGCTAAGTTGTCTGCAAAATCTTTATCAACTTTAATGAAAACATCAGGAATAGGAAAAGATAAAGCTGCAACCTTATTAGCAGCTTTTGAATTGAGCAGGAGAATTCA
>DRJC01000313.1 GCA_011052365.1 Ignavibacteria bacterium | reverse complement strand
GTATAACATTGTAAAGCGACGAGCTTCCTCGCTCTACAACAGGAATAGAATATTTAATTATTGTACTTGGATTAAATGGGTTTGGATAATTTTGGCTTAGTTCAAAATGATTAGGAATACTTAAATTATTATCATTAATTCCCGTTAAATTAAAGAATTGAAAAGTTGCAATAACAGGCAAATGATCGGAAGCATTATACAAAGCATTTAAAACTGTAGCAGAAACTGCTGTATTAGTGGGTTGATCATTTATTGATTTATTAAAATGGTTTCCATCGTTGCCGTAAGCTTTATAAGTACCGGTTTTATAGACTATTCCACCCGAATCTTTTACTGCTTGAGATATTAAAATGAAATCAAATCTATCATCCAATCCACCGCCAACAAAATCACCGGAACTTGAAGCTCTTGTTGATTGAGTATGAATTAAAGAAAAACTGATGTCATTGTGCCAAACTCCGGGTTGATTAATTGGGTCTAAAAAATATCCGGTGTTTGTATTATTTAACAGCTTTACATAACCGGGTTCGGAAGAATTATAAAAATTAAAATCACCGAGTACCATAAAGTCTTTACCTATTGGTAGTGCATCGGTAACTATTCTTAATTCATCAACTTCGGCAGCCCTTTTGTTTTCGTTGGTTGTTCC
The DNA here is from genome assembly GCA_011052365.1 of Ignavibacteria bacterium. Classification (GTDB taxonomy): domain Bacteria; phylum Bacteroidota; class Ignavibacteria; order Ignavibacteriales; family Ignavibacteriaceae. Next base: position 3,213 of record DRJC01000313.1, on the reverse strand, counting down.
AGAGCTTGCTTTTAAATGGACTCCGTAAAGTCTTAAAGTATCGCCCGTGGAAATATGAACAACTTTAAATTCGTTTATATCACGAAGCGCAGTATGGATTGGTGTATTGCTTATAAATCGAAATTTTGTGTTATTATAAAATATCGCATTTTCTTTATAATCATAATACGCATCCGGATTGGGAATAAAATCACCGGCACTATAGTTACTGTTTACAGCTTTCATCACATTATTTAAAAATACATCAACGGAGTTTTGATTATTTATTTCCACCGCTACCAATATATCAGGTTGGGCATCACTGATTATTTCTCTAAAATGTGTATTGCGTGATGTATCAACCGAGCTGTCATAATTAAGCAGGTTATATGCCATAATTTTTGCTTCTGATTGAGCAAATAAATTAGCAAAGGAAGATAAAATTATTATAGTAAGCAGTATTATTTTTTTCATATTAGTATCTATTTTAAGTAAAAATTAATTATAGTATTAAATATAATAATAGTCATCATTCAGTTTGTAAATTATTTAGAATAGAAGAATCTATTTTTAAAAGCCTACTTAATAATTATGATATTTTGTTCTATTTTAAAAGTGTCATTTTTTTTGTTTCTGCAAAATTACCGGCAGTTAATCTGTACAGATAAACGCTACTTGATACCGTGTTACCATATTTATCTTTACCGTTCCAAAACACAATATAAAATCCTTTATTCATCTGTTTATTAATTAAAGTAGCAACCTCTCTACCCAACAAATCATATATTTTTATTGTTACATCCGATTGAAAAGGAATAAAGAATTTTATAGAAGTAGAAGGGTTAAAAGGATTTGGACTGTTTTGCATTAATTTTGCTTTATTCGGAACATCCAAAGTTACCTGTAATATATCCGAATATTCAAATTTTCCGTCAACATCAATTTGTTTTAACCTGTAATAAAACGTTGTTCCGCCTACAGGATTTTTATCTTCAAAAGTGTAATCTTGGGGAGTGTTAGTGTTTCCGTGTCCGGCAACGAACCCAATTTTTACCCAGCTACTCAAAGGAGCGAAAGGGGACTTTCGCTCTACATCAAATCCATAATTATTTATTTCCGTAACCGTCTGCCAATTAAGTACTATAGAATTATCTTTTTGTATCGCAGAAAAAGAAATTAATTCGACCGGAAGGGGAGCCTGGGACCAAGAGGTTGCCACTCTTATTCCGTCAATAGTAACATTGTATGCGGCAGTACCTTGTCTTAAAGCAATTGCTCCAACATTTGTTAAATCGGAAGCTGCATCAATATTAGTTAAAGTTGGTAATGGTTCTGTACCACTTAGATCGGGATTTACAAATAAATTAATAACGTCATCCGAGGATGAGGAATTAAAAGTATATTTTAAGACGAGCAAATACGTTGTGCTTAAAGAATAAGAAAAGGATGTTAATGTTGGAGTGGTTCCGGCTTTACTTAATCCAAAGGCAATGTTTGGTCCGCTTTCTTTTATATAAACTCTTCCTTTAAAAGTTGTAGATGAAGAACTTTGTAAACCAAAGAAATAATCACCGTTTGCTGCCGAAGTTGCTGTAGAAAAATTCACAAGAAATGAAACATAAATACTACCGGAGTTTTGAGAGGTGAAAAATTTTTGCACATCTTCACTTGAAGAGCTTGTTCCTATTACTTGCGTAGAATTACCCGTTCCGGAAGAAGGATAATTTGTATAACTTAAACTTCCTGAAGTAACTAATACTGGGTTTGTAGTTGATGCTGAATAAGTTGTCCAACCATTTGAAGTAAGTGTCTGTCCGGCTGTATAACTAAATTCTTCAGTTAATAATTGTGCAAATAATGAATTGGTAAAAAACAGAAAAGATAGAAAAATAAAAACATTTAAGAATATTCGGAATTTACTCATGAACCCCCCGGCTATATTTTAAAATTTAAAAAACAATATCAGAGTAGAAAGAACAAAAATTAATTTAATAATATTGGCTAATAATTCCAATTATTTTTTAATTTTTGTCGAGTAAATCCTTTATGTTTTTTCGTTTATATTTTTCTCTTGTTTTAACTTTTTGTAGCTGTCTTTCAATTATTAAATCTGCGAGAAGAGATGCTTTATAATTGTTGTTGGAATACATTACCCCCCTGACTTTAATTTCATTAATATCTATTTGGTAAAGAATTTTTAGCACCTTGTCAAAATTTTTAGCCATCAAATCAGATAATTTTTCAGTTAAGAACAATTTAAATTCTTCTAATGTGCTTATGTCGGAATTCGTCAACGAAGAGAACTCTTCAAATTTATCAAAGTCGGATGAAACGATTTTTTTTAACCGGTATATATATTCTTTTTCGGTCATCGGTTTTCAGTATTTAATTTATTTTTGAAATTAAGAACAATTTTGTATGAAGCGTAAACAAAGAAAGGTGCAGTTATAACATCAATTGTATAGTGAACATGCTGGAAAAGTAGTGCCGCTGCAACCAGTAATGTAAAAGCTAAAAAAACTGTTTTGTAAATTTTCTTATCAAACAAAAGGAACAACAAAAAGAGTGTTGCAACGTGCCCGGAGAAAAAAAGATCGCGTGAAAGTGTCTTCCCGGTTCCGAATAATTCCACAATAGGATCTTTCAAAGGAAGTAAACCTTCCGGTGGATTAAGCGGCAGCAAATACATTAATAACATTCTTATTAATAGGACAAGACTGTAAACTTGAAGCGCAAATAATAATCGTGGTGGATCGTAAATTAGAATAATTAATGCTGTAAAAACCGAACCATAAATTAGTATAAATATTATAGCCGTTAAATCAACAGGGGTAAGTAATCGCAAAATTGGATCTTGTAAAGTAAAACCTGTGCGGGTTTCGTTATAATTTAAGAAACTTGTAAAGAAACCGGATATTAGAACAAAGAATATTACAGTAATTATTAATTCCTTTGTAATTTTTTTTTCTTTAAAGGAATCCTTCCAAACAGTAATTAATTTATTTTTGCTCATTTTTTAGTTTCACATAATTCTGTTAAAACACCGTTTGCTGCTTTAGGATGGATGAAAGCAATTTCCAAATTATCCGTACCTTTTTTCGGTTCGTTATCAATTAATTTTATGTTTTTATAGGATAGTTCTTTTAAAGATGATTTTAGATTATCAACACCAAAGGCAATGTGATGCAAACCTTCACCTCTTTTTTCAATAAATTTTCCTACAGGTCCCTCACT
>DRJC01000312.1 GCA_011052365.1 Ignavibacteria bacterium | reverse complement strand
TTCTTGGGATGAATAAAGCCGAGTGTTTTTGCGTGCAATGCCTGGCGCGGCATTATTTTTAACAGATTATGTAACCTGTTCCTTATTTTCGGTAAAGAAGATCCGTAAACAAGCTCTCTGCCTCCGTATACGGGGTCACCGAAAACAGGGTGATTTACAGATGATAAATGAACGCGAATTTGATGTGTACGTCCGGTTTTTAGATTAAGTTTTACGAGAGATGTAAAATCATATTCTGTGATTATCTCATAAAACGTTGTAGCGGTTTTCCCTTCTGTTTGGCTGTGTGTAAATTTCTTTCTGTCTTTTTTACTTCGAGCAATGTTATAATTTATCTCTCCTTTTCTCTCTTTAAAAATTCCCCAGGCAACAGCCCAATACTCTCTTTCAATTGTATGTTTTGAAAACTGTTCGGCTAACTTTGCGTGTGTCCAATCATCTTTAGCTACAACCAAAAGTCCGCTTGTTTCCTTGTCAATTCTGTGCACAATTCCCGGGCGAAATTCTTCATTTACATTGCTTAATTTATCTGAGTGATAAAGCAGTGCATTAACAAGAGTTCCCGTGTAATTTGCATAAGCCGGATGTGCAACCATTCCTGCCGGTTTGTTAATTATTAAAAGATATTCGTCTTCGTAAACAATATTAAGCGGTATGTCTTCCGGCTCGGCTTTTTCGGGACGGGGAGTAATTGGATGTGTTGCAATTATTATATCATTAGGTTGAACCAAATAACTTGCTTTTACAAATTTGTCATTAACCGTTACATTTTTTGATTCAATTAGTTTCTGAACTTTTGATCTCGTAGCATTTTCCACAGAGTGAGCTAAGAAAACATCAAGTCTTTCTTTTTGCTTTCCTTCGGGTATTATAAATTCATATTTTATTTCTGAGATTATTTTAGACATTAAACATATCAACTTGTAGTAATTGTATCATTCGGTTTACTTTCTAATGATATTTGAGCTGCACTCCCATCAATAATTTTATCTTGCTTTTTTTCTTGTGTTCGAGCATTAAAAATAAGGAGTATTAAAACTCCGATAGTTACCGCGGTATCGGCAAGATTAAAAATAGGCCATCTGTTAAATGTTTTTCCAAATAATGTGAAGTGAAAGAAATTTACATCTAAAAAATCAACTACCCTTCCGTAAAACAATGGTGCGTACCCGTAAAAAATACCGTAGAAAAGCCTATCGATAAGATTACCGATTGCTCCTCCTAATATAAGTGCTAAAGAAAATCGAAGAGTAAATTTTTCGTTCTTGATAATAAACAAGTAAACAATTATACCGATGCTTGCTAAAAGTGAAAAAACCGTAATCCACAATTTAAAATTTATACCGGGGTCTATACCGAAAGCCATACCGGGATTTTCTATAAAAGTGAGACGAAAAAAGTTTCCAATTATTCTAATCCTTTCACCTTCATACATACCGGTATAGTGAAAATTAATAAATGGAATAGAAAAACCTTTTACGGCTAATTTTGCTACCTGATCTATAAGGACAACAAAAAATGAAACGAATAATACTCTCATAGAAACCCTTACTAATTTAAATTTATTTTGTAAATCTACGAAAAAGATAAAAAATATTTGAGTTTATTTTTATATTGATAAGGAAATAAAAATTACAAACCAAGCAACAATAAGATAGAGCCTAAGGTTAAACCAAATAATACATTAAATATTTTTATGCTGATAGAATCTTTTACAGAAAATGACAGCATCGGCAACATGCCGTGTCCGTCCTGAACAATTGAACTTGTCAATAGTATGGAAAAAGGTATTAATCCTTGGGCAAACATAGTAACAAATATCAAGTGCGGACCGGATTCAGGAATAATTCCTATTAAAACACTTACCAGTAAAACCAGCCAAATATACTGTGTGGTTAAAGATTCAAGATTCAAATAACTTGTACCGATTTCAAGTAACAACAGTGCACCAAAAATCCATAAGAAGATTTTCCAAACATGCTCCTTTATAATATGATGCCAAATATGTTCTTTCATATAGTGTTTGTAGCTTTTCTCATGTTGATGATATTGTACTGTTTCACAATCAGTAGAATAAGGAATCTTAAATTTAACTACAATGTAATCGATTATTTTGCCTGAAAAAATTCCTGTTACAAAAAGAACAACAAAAAGCAGTATTGCAATTTTAGGGAACAAGGCCAGCATCACAAAAGCTTCGTCTCCTGCAGATGCAATCATTAATCCCGCAATAGTGCCGTAGCTAATTATTCCGTGCATATATAAACTTACACCTGCAAATGAACCGAGGTCTCCCGGTATCGTACCTAAAAATGATCCGATTACATATTGTTTCCATTTATTTGAACCTTTTAGAAGTACGTGAAGTTTACCCTTTGTTCGTACATTAATATAATCAGCAAGTATCATCATTAATAGCACAAAAAATGTTATGCTTACACTTTCTAAAAGAACATCCCGGAAAATATTTATCATTTATGGTTGCTGTAAATTAAATTATTAAAAGAAAATTTGTAGCTGATTGCGTTAGTATACCTCAATTAACATTTTTATCAATATAATGAATCTAAATAAATAAAGATTCAATATATATTGAATTTAATGTAAAAGGACAAAAACTATTTATTACTTTTTTTCTTGTCTCTGTTTTAAAGGTAAACAAACCTGGCTATGGGGAACCGCTTCAAGGCGTGCTTTTGGTATTAACGGGCATGTTTCACATAAATGTTTTGGTTCTTCAATACATTCAAGAGAAATACCGTATGTTCCGGCATCAATTCTTTTTAATGCAGCTTCTAAATATCCTAAAAACTTAGTTTCTCTTTGGGCATATAAAAATGTTTTTTCTCTTTCCATCGCATCCGTACCCTGCTCTGCCATATGCAGTGAATAAGGGGAATTTTCATTTATATATTCGCCGGTGGAAGTATCCATCATCTGCTCTTTTAAGTTTTGAAGCTGTCTAATTATTTCATCTCTTTTTCCAATGATAATTTTTCTAAAATGCTCCAAGTCTTTCTTGCCGTATCCCTTTATCTTTTTGATTGCTTCGGCACGTGCTGCAGCTTTTGCGTCTACGTCTTCGTAATAAACTTCTTGTTTTTTGGTTGCAGTTTTTCTTGGTTTTTTAACAACTGTCTTTTTTGCTTTTACTGTTGTTTTCTTTAAACTATCTTTTTTTGTTATAGGTTCTTTAACAACTTTTTTAGTTTTTGTTGTAGTTTTCTTTTTAGAAATTGTTTTTTTAGCTGTTGTCTTCTTTTCCATAGTAGATGCTTTCTTTCCGTTTTTTTTCTTGGATGTTGATTTAGCAGTAACTTTTTTTAATTTATTTTTTTCGTCTTTTGCTTTAACCGGTTTACTTTTTGTTTTAGCAGAAGTCTTTTTTTCTATTTTCTTTTTAGCCATTATAAAATCTCCTCAAATTAGGAATTAGCTTTTTTCTATACTGATTGAACAATTTATATTATTTATCTGCCAATCAGTTTTAGCAGCACCGTTAAGGTTTTCCACATTATTTATTTCATCAGCCAGGGTTTCATTTGAAACATATTCGTCAAACATATTAATTGCATTAATTAGTTCGGTGTTGCCTGTAAATTTAATCTTGATTCTATCGATTACTTCAAAACCTGAATCTTTTCTCATATTCTGAATACGGTTAACAAACTCCCTTGCAAGTCCTTCTGCAATTAATTCGTCCGAAAGCTCAGAATCAATAGCAACGGTAACGCCCTCAGTACTTGCTACAACCCAACCTTCAATTTCAGAGCCTAAAATTTCAACGTCATCGGAAGTAATATTTAACAACTCACCGTTAATGTTTATATCAATATTATGATTTGTTTCCAAAGTATCAATGTTTTCTCTCGTTAAATTTCTTATTGATTCGGCAACTCTTTTTACGTTCTTACCGAATTTTGGTCCGATAGATTTAAAATTTGGTTTAGCGGTTTTATTTACTATTCCTGAATCATCATCCAGCAAGACAAGTTCTTTTATATTTACTTCATTTAGAATAACATTCTTCATTTGTTTTACGGCATCTTGTTTTAATTTATCAACAACAACCATAATTTTCTCAAGCGGCTGGCGTACTTTTAAGTTCGCTTTTGCCCTCATTGAACGGGTAAGATATACAACTTTTTGAGCAATTTCCATCTTATCTTCCAGTTCATTGTTTTTGTAAATTAGTTTTGGAATGGGCGCCAAATGAACTGATTCATAATTCTCTTTCTTAGTAACCGAATTAAGATTTAGATATATTTCTTCAGTAATGAATGGAATAAACGGGGCAGCAAGTTTTGAAATTGTTATCAGGCATTCATAAAGAGTTTGATATGCGGATAATTTATTTTCGTTCATTTCCGATTTCCAAAATCTTCTTCTGCAGCGACGGATATACCAATTTGAAAGCTGGTCAATTGTAAACTCGGATATTGCTCTGGCTGCCTTTGTTAAATTGTAATTGTCCATATCTTCCGTGTAAGCAACTAAAAGAGAGTTTAGTTTCGATAATATCCACCTATCGATTTCCGGTCTTTTTTCATAATCAATTGAATCTTCTTCGTATTTAAATTTGTCAATATTTGCATACAGTGCAAAAAACGAATATGTGTTCAACAATGTTCCGAAAAATTTTCTTTGAACTTCTTTCAATCCGTCTTCGTCAAAATGTGTGGTTCTCCAAGGCGGACTTGCAGTTGTTAAATACCATCTTGTTGCATCCGCACCATATTTATCAAAAAGCATAAAAGGGTCAACAGTATTGCCTTTCGACTTGGACATTTTAAGTCCGTTTTTATCTAATATTAATTCATTAACAATAATATTTTTGTATGAAATACTATCGAACAACATAGTTGAAATTGCGTGCAGTGTGTAAAACCAGCCGCGTGTTTGATCAATACCCTCACAGATATAATCGGCAGGGAAAGAATTATTTTCAAACAACTCCTTGTTTTCAAACGGGTAATGATACTGTGCAAAAGGCATAGAACCGGAATCAAACCAAACGTCAATAACTTCGGGTGTTCTTTTATAAATTTTATTATTTCTTTCAAAAAGAATTTCATCAACAAACGGTTTGTGCAAATCTATTTCTTTAAGTTCACTAACTTTTATCCGTTTTCCATCTTCTACAATAAAACCTTCTTTTAATTCTTCAATGCTTCCCACAGCAAACGTATCGCCATCTTCGTTTATCCAAATTGGGAGTGGTGTTGCCCAAAACCTGTCTCTCGATAATGCCCAGTCTTTATTTTCTTCAAGCCAGTTTCCAAATCTTCCTTCTCCTACTTCCGGCGGATGCCAGTTAATGGTTTTATTTAATTCAACCATACGTTTGGCAAGCTGAGTAGTTCTTATAAACCATGACTCTCTTGCGTAATAAATGATCGGTACATTTTCATTTCTCCAGCTAAAAGGATAGGAGTGAGTTATGGTTTCTTTTCTGTATAATTTTTCCTCTTCTTTTAACTTTATAATGATTCCTTTATCGGCGTCCTTAACAAACTGTCCGGCAAAATCTGTAATGTCATCGGTAAATAAACCCGCCCTTGTCACAGGTTGAAGCATCGGTAAATCATATTCTTTTAAAAGTTCATAATCATCAACACCAAAAGCCGGGGCAATATGAACAATACCGGAGCCATCATCCGTACTTACAAAATCTCCACTTACAACATAAAATGCTTTTTTATCAACATTTAAATAATTAAAGAGTTGTTCGTATTCAGTGTTTTTAAGTTGACTGCCTTTAAATTCTTCAATTATTTCATATTCTTCTTTAATTACACTTAGTCTTTCTTTGGCAAGTATAATTTTTTTGCCTTCGGTTTCAATTTTTACATAATCAATATTATCACCAACAGATAGAGCCACATTAGAGATTAGTGTCCAGGGAGTTGTTGTCCAAACCAGGAAGTGAGAATCGGAATTTTTTATTTTAAATAAAACATAAACCGAAGGGTCTTTTGTGTCCCTGTATCCTAAGGCTAATTCGTGTGAAGAAAGTACGGTTTCAGAGTGAGGGTCTTGGGGTAAAATTTTATAATCTTTATAGATTAATCCTTTATCAAAAAGAGTTTTTAATGCCCACCAAACCGATTCGATATAATTATTGGTAAAAGTAACATAGGCGTCGTCAAGTTCAATCCAGTAACCCATGCGTGTGGTCATTTTTTCCCACAAATCTTTATAGGTAAAAACCGATTCTCTACAGGCTTTGTTATACTTTTCTATACCGTATTCAGGTATTTCACTTTTATGTTTTATACCGAGGGATTTTTCAACTTCAATTTCGACAGGCAGACCGTGGGTGTCCCACCCGGCTTTTCTGTTTACTTTATAACCCTGCATTGTTTTGTAACGGCAAACAAGGTCCTTTAGGGTCCTTGATATTACGTGATGAATACCCGGCTTTCCGTTAGCGGTCGGAGGTCCTTCATAAAAGGTAAAGCTTTGAGCTTCATCCTTTAATGAAACACTTTTTTCGAAAATTTTATTTTCTTTCCAAAAATCTAATATCTTTTCTTCAATTTCCGGATAATTTATTCTCTCTAAATTCTGCTTAAACATTTTTTATCAATATTCTGTTTTTATATTAATCTGACTTTATAAATTTTCGTATTTTCTTATTAATTCTTTCTCAATCCGTATGAAGTCCTTTAATTCTTTTTGAATTCTTTCTTTTTTCATTAGGACTTCTTTCGCTTCAATTTCCGCATCATTTACTATTTTTTCGGCATTCAGTTCGGCTTCCTTCATTTTTAGTTCGGCTTCCTTATTTGCATCGTGCAAAACAGTTTCAAATAAATTTACTTTTTCTGAAAGAACTGCATTGTTTTTTTCGAGCATCAAAATTTCTGCAACAGCCAAACCAAAAAATGAAATTGCACCAAGTGTAATATTTCTTAAAGTATACATTATTAAATTTTCAACAAGTAATTGATTACCGAAAAAATATTCTCTGAAAGTTACCACAACAATAAGACTAATAAATGTTGCCGCAACAATGGTTGCAAAAATTACCTTGCCCCCAAAATTCCAATTCAAGGTTCTGTCAATATACCAGCCACATGCAAAACAAAGAACAAGTAGAATAAACCAAACCGCAAATGCATTGTTTCCAAAACTGAAGATGTTTGTATTTAAAAAATTTGAGCCGAACATCATTAGTGCCAGAAGCACAGGAATAAAAAAGTGATATATGGGTACTTTTAAATTCATCATAATTTTTTTATTACTTCACTCATAATTAATGTCATTTTTGGTTCGGCTTTTTGTGCTGTCGCTATAATTTCTTCAACATTTACATGTTTTAAGGAATCCGGGAAACATTCATCCGTGACAATGCTTATGCCCAATACTTTAATTCCCATATGATTGGCAACTATGTTCTCAGGGATGGTGGACATTCCCACAACATCGGCTCCCGTTGCACGTAAAAATCTGTATTCTGCTTTTGTTTCCAAATTTGGACCCGGAACAGCGACATATACACCTTTCTGTATTTTTATTTTATTTTCAATTGCAACATTCTCGGCAAGTGAAATAAGTTCGTTGCTGTAAGGTTCACTCATATCGGGAAATCTCGGACCGAGTTCGTCTTCATTTTTACCTATCAGAGGGTTATCTCCCAAAAAGTTGATATGATCAACCATCAGCATAACATCCCCTCGTTGAAAGAGAGGGTTCATTCCCCCGCAAGCGTTGGAAACAAGTAAAGTTTTTACACATAGAAATTTCATTACCCTAACAGGAAAAGTAATTTGCTGCATAGAGTAACCTTCGTAGTAATGAAAACGACCCTGCATGGCAACCACTTTTTTATCACCGATAGTGCCGAAAATAAGTTTCCCTTTATGTGATTCAACAGTCGAAACGGGAAAATGCGGCAAATTTGAATAGTCAATTTCGTGTTCAACATTTATTTCTTTTACCAATCCGCCGAGACCCGTGCCCAGAATAATACCAACCGGGTATTCGTCTTCAGTATATTGTTTAATTACCTTTAGCGTTTCGTTTATTTTTGTAATTAGATCACTCATAATATAAATTTTGTTTACAATAATTTATTAACAATATCGTCAATATCTACATCTAATTTTTTCTTGCTTTCAAAATTAAATTGTTCCGGATCCGGTTCTTCCTCTCCGCTGCTTAATTTTAATTCTACAAGTTGTGCTTGCGAATGTATAATGGATTTTAATTTAGAAACAATTAAATCCCGCTCATCCCTTAAATGAATGACGGCTGTTCTAATTTCATTTGCATCTTCTCTTGCTTTTTCCAATATCTGAGAAGCTTTAACTTCAGCTTCTTTAACCATAAGTGTTGCTTGTTTTTTTGTCGATTCAATTGATTTTGATGAATTTTCTTGCGCTTTTAGTAATGTGTCTTGAAGGTTTTTTTCAATTCGCCTGTATTCACCCAACTTTTCTTTTGCGTTTTCCAATTCTTTTGTTAAAGTATCATTTTCTCTCTGGGTACTTTCAAATTCATCCGCTAATTTTGTAAGAAAAGCATCAACTTCTTCTTTATCATATCCCCTTATTGCTTTACTGAATTCCTGTCTTTTAATATTTAACGGAGAGATTTTCATAATTCTTTCCAACTTTTTGAATAATCTCTTTGTCCAAAAATAGCCGAACCGATTCTCAACATAGTGGCTCCTTCTTCGATTGCAATTTCATAGTCTGCCGACATTCCCATTGATAAATGTTTTAGCTCAACACCATTTTTAACAAATTTATCTTTTAACATACATAAAAATTTAAAACTTTTTCTAACTTTATTTTCATCGTCGGTAAACGGAGCCATCGTCATAAAACCGGTTAGTTTTAAATTTTTCATTTCTTCAATTTTGTAAACAAGAGTCTCAATTTCCAATTCATCTGTTAACCCTTGTTTAGTACTTTCTCCCGATGTATTTATTTCAACAAAAACTTTTTGAATTTTACCAAGCTTTTCTGCTCTTTTATTTATCTCTTCAGCCAATGATAAAGAATTTACGGAATGTATAAATTCAGCCCACTTAACCACATATTTTACTTTGTTTCTCTGCAGGTTGCCTATAAAATGCCAACAGATTTTTTCATCAATTAATTTTGCTTTTCCGTCTAATTCTTGCGGTTTATTTTCTCCAAAATCAATTTGTCCGGCAGTAAAAGCTTCTTTAATATAACCGATACCAAAGTTTTTTGAAACAGCGATGAGTTTTACCTCAGCCGGGTTTCTGTTTACTTCAGAACACTTATTAAATATCTTTTCTTTAATCCTATTAAGGTTATCTTCTATCATTGTAAATAAGGAATGTGAATGTATTGTTTTTTAAATAAATAATCAACAACAGCCTTTATTTATTGGCTGAAATAAACATTATATAAACTTACAAAAATTAATTTAATAAGAGACAAATAACATTAATCCTCCTGTTGAACAAAACTGAGGTTATCTTAAAAGTAATTTTCAAATAAAAATCTGCGAAAATCAGTTTAATCCGTGTTATCCGTGTGCTATTTTTTAATAAAGAGATTACTTTTGAGATAACCTCAATTTTTGTAATTTTAATCTGTAAATATAAGGATATCAGGAGATTAAAATGGAACTCAGTGTTTTACATAAAATAAAAATAAATGCCTCACAAAATAAGAGAACCATCGTACTTCCGGAATCAGAAGACGAAAGAGTTTTACGTGCTGCCGAAATATTATTAAACGAAAATTTGGTCTCGGTTATTACTTTAGGTGATGAAGAAAAGATAAGGTCGGATGCAGAGAACTTAAAGTTAAAATTAAATGGTCTAAGAATTATAAACCCAAAAACTTCTGATAAACTAAGCGATTTTACAAACATCTATTTCAATTTAAGAAAGAAAAAGGGAATTACTATTGAGCAGGCAAGGGAGACAATCCGGCAAAATCTTTTCTTTGCAGCAATGATGATAAAGGAAGGAATGGCAGACGGTAGTGTTGCCGGTTCTATTGCTGCAACAGGTGATGTTTTGAGAGCGGGAATTCAGTGTGTAGGTATGAAACCGGAAATATCGATTGTTTCGAGTTTCTTTTTAATGATATTCCCTGATTTTAATTACAGTTTTGCAGATTGTGCGGTTGTACCGGATCCTGATGAAACACAATTAGCTGATATTGCAATAGCGACCGCTGATAACTATAAAAAATTAATGGGTGAAGAACCTAATGTTGCCTTGCTTTCATTTTCAACCAAAGGCAGTGCAAAACACGAAAGTATTGATAAAGTATTAAGTGTGTTATCTATTGTAAAACAAAAAAGACCGGATTTAAATGTTGACGGAGAACTCCAATTTGATGCCGCTATAATTGATTCAATCGGTAAAAGAAAAGCACCCGGAAGTAACGTGGCAGGCAAAGCAAATGTGTTTATATTTCC
>DRJC01000311.1 GCA_011052365.1 Ignavibacteria bacterium | reverse complement strand
CTCGTTTTCTTTACAGGGAAAAATAAAAATATTGTTGGGGATAATATAGGCATCTCAATGGGAGAAATTAGGTTAACCCCGTTAGTTATTATTTTTTAAAATAAAAAAAAGAATTTATTACGATTATCTAACATGGTCAATTTTTATATTAGCACATCAAAATATTATTTAATCAATTCAGATTGGTCAGGCGTTTTTGATTTTTTGCAAAGCATTTTTAGCGGCAACCTGTTCGGCACTTCTTTTATTTTTACCGTTGCCGGTTCCCAATATTTCATTGTTGATTTTTACTTGAACGGTAAATAATTTTTTGTGCTGAGGTCCCTCTTCCTTAATCACATTATATTCCAGATTTTCTAACCGTCGCTTTTGTGCATATTCCAATAATTGGCTTTTATAGTTGTTGTCATTTAGATAGCCGGTAATTTCAAAACTCGGTTCTAATAAAGATTTCATTAAAAATTTTTCTGCTTTTTTCAAACCCTTATCAAGGTATATTGCGCCAACAATTGCTTCATAAGCATCAGATAAAACAGTTTTTGAACCATCGGGGAGTGCCTTGGAAAAGTTTTCACTTACAAGTAAATAATCTTCTAAATTTATCCTTTCCGCTGCATCGAAAAGTGCACTTTTATTCACAAGCATTGATCTGGTCTTAGTCAAAAATCCTTCATCTTCATTAGGGAATTTATTAAATAAGTATTTACCGACGATGAGGTCTACTACGGCGTCTCCCAGATATTCTAATCTTTCATTAGAAGAATCCATATTTCCATTCGTTTCCAAAAAAGACCTGTGAGTTAAAGCTTTAAGATAATACCTGGGATGATAAATATTACATCCGATTATTTTTTCAAACGATCTGAATTTATCAAGAAGAATAAAACCAGTAATGTTATACCAAACATTCCCTGTGATAATGTATTTTAACTTTAAATAAAAAAATCTTAGTATGAACAAAATACAACCTCAATTAAGTTTGATATTTTGCTGAGATAGGGCATAGATTGGGAGATGGGCTTTATTTGTGGGGATAAAATCTGGTTTAAAAACGTATTACAATTCATTTAAAATAAAAAACGAATTAAAGTATAAAAAGTAAATGTGTATAGCCGAAATGAAAACACTCCGGCTATATTTTATTAACTTACTTTTTCACTTAAATAACTTACTGCGTCTCCAACTGTTCCAATCTTTTCTGCATCTTCATCAGGGATTGAGATTGAAAAAGCACTTTCAAAGCCCATTACCAATTCAACAATATCCAATGAATCTGCACCGAGATCATTTGTAAAAGAAGCTTCCGGTGTTATTTGAGATTCTTCAACACCTAATTTGTCAATTATAATCTCTTTTACTTTAGTTTCAACGTCCATCTTATTTCTCCTATAATTATTTAGATTAACCGTATTTAATATAAAAATAAATTTATTATGCTTCTACATTTTAAAAAAAAGAATTATTTACATTGTCATTCCGCCATCTACAGCAATTACTTGTCCGGTAATATAATCGGCTGAAGATGATGCCAAAAAAGAAACAACTTTTGCAATATCAATAGGTTCGGCAATCCTTTTTAACGGGACATGCTGAAGCATTGCTTCCTTTTGTGCATCGCTCATATCCTTTGTCATATCAGTACTAACATAACCCGGGGCTACTGCATTAACTGTGATATTACGTGAAGCAAGTTCACGTGCAAGTGATTTTGTTAACCCGATAACACCGGCTTTAGAAGCAACATAATTAGCTTGACCCGGATTGCCAATTATAGCTACAACGGAGGAAATATTTATTATTCTCCCAAACCTTTGTTGCATCATCGGACGTATGGATAATTTAGAATAATTGTACACACTTTTTAAATTTGCCGAAAGGACAGAATCAAAATCTTCTTCAGACATTCTTAAAATCAAATTGTCTTTTGTAATTCCGGCATTGTTTATAAGGATATCTAAATTACCAAGATTTTCCAAAGTAAATTGTACAGATTTTTCTGCTTCCTCAAATTTTGAGGCATCTGCTTTAATACCCAAAATCTTGACACCTAATATTCCCGATTCACTTTCTAAATCTTTTGCAGCTTCTTCCGAACTGTAATATGTAAATACAACATCGCAACCATTGGCTGCTAAATCTAAGACAATAGCTCTACCAATTCCTCTTGTACCACCTGTGACTAATGCTTTTTTATTTTTTAACATTTTTTTTCTTTACTTTTTGTTTACTTAAATATTCTTCCCTGTATTTTTTTAATTCAGAATAACCCCTTTTACCGAGTAGATGTATTAACTCTTCTGTACAATATTCAAATATTGTCATTTCCGTTTTAGGATTAGGATTACAAGTTTTTAGTCTATCAATGTGTTCATCATCTATAGTAAGTGCACCTTCATAAATAGTTAACGGAAACAATATACAATAAAGCGGTTTATACTTCCACTTATGTTTTCCTTCATCCAACGCTATTTTTTGGAGAGTGCATAAACCATTTTGATCTAAGAAAGTACATTTACCGTCAATAACCTCTGTTCCGATCGCTACTCCTGATTCAAAATCTTCATCATCTTCAGGTTCTTCAAACCATTTGCTTACATCAGCACATTGAGAACTATCAAAATATTCAAGAACTTTTTTTTTAATTCTTAAAATTCTTTTTGCTTCAAATGAATCTGTGTAAACACCGTAGTAACAGCATTCCCCCGTACAGATACAATTAAACTTGAAAGTAAAAATATGTGGGTCAATCTTTAACCCTTTAATTACTTTCTCAAATTTTTTTGCCATTACAAGTATTGCTCCAAATCAGAATATTTATCAATACCTTGGCATTTTATATCGGGATTAATTCTTTTGACCAAACCTTGCAGCACCTTTCCCGGACCTATTTCGTAAAACTCGTTAATACCGTCAGCTATCATATTATTAATTGTCTCTTCCCAACGAACTGGAGAAGTAACCTGCTGATAAAGCATTTCTTTTAATTCTTCTTTTTTAGTTACCGGCTTAGCCGACACATTTACGTACACAGGAAAACGTGCATCATAAAAATTAGTTTTATCTAAAACGGTTTTCAATTTTTCTTTTGCCGATTCCATCAGAGGTGAATGAAAAGCACCGCTAACCACAAGCTCTTTTACCAACCTTGCACCATTTTCTTTACATAATTCCATTGCTTTTCTTACGCCGTCAATGGAACCGGAAATAACAATCTGCCCAGGTGAGTTAAAATTAGCAGGTTGAACTATTCCAACTTCAGCGGCTTTTTCACAACACTCTTTAACCTGTTCAGGTGATAGCCCTATTACTGCCGCCATTGTACCGGGGTTATCAACTCCCGCTTGCTGCATTGCCATTCCTCTATTTCTAACTAATTGAACTGCTTCATAATATTGAACAGCTCCTGCAGATACTAAGGCAGAATATTCACCCAAAGAATGTCCGGCGGCTGCTTGAGGTTCAAGCAATCTTGCAAGACTACTTAATACAACACTGTGTATAAAAATTGAAGGTTGTGTAAATTCGGTTTGTTTTAATTTTTCTACAGGACCGTCAAACATTATCTCCGATAAATTAATGCCCAAGACATCATCAGCGGTTTTAATCATTTCTCTAACCTCTACGGAATTTTCGTAAAGGTCTTTTGCCATACCAACATATTGTGCCCCTTGCCCGGGGAAAAGAAAAGCTATCTTAGTCATAATAATAAATTTTATCTAAAAAAAATTACATATCCCAAACTAAATAACAAGCACCCCAGGTATAACCGGCACCAAAAGTAGCAAAAATTAATTTATCGCCTTTTTTCAATTTTCCTGCTCTATAATATTCTACAAGGCAAAGAGGGATAGTAGCAGCAGTAGTGTTACCATACTTATTAATATTTATCATTACTTTATTTTTATCAAGTCCCATTCTTTCGGCTGTTGCATTTAGAATTCTTAGGTTTGCCTGGTGAGGTACAAGGAAAGCTATGTCTTCTGAATTTAATCCATTCTTTTCCATAATTTCGTGAGAAATATCCGCCATTTTCTTAACGGCAAATTTGAATACTGTTTTCCCATCTTGATAAATATAATGCAAGCCCTCATCAACTGTTTTATGTGTGGGTGGATTTAAACTACCACCGCCTTTCATATTTAGACTTTCTTTACCACTACCGTCAATGTGTAAGAGTGAATCCTGTAAACCAAAGGATGTATCTTCCGAAGGTTCTAACAAAACGGCTGCCCCGGCATCACCGAATAATATGCAATTATTTCTATCGGTATAATCAACAATGGAAGTCATTTTATCCGCACCAATTACAAGTACTTTTTTATATTTTCCTGATTCAATTAAAGAACACCCGGTTTGGAAAGCAAATAAAAAGCCTGAACAAGCCGCAGAAAGATCAAATCCCCATGCATTTTTAGCTCCAATTTTTTCTTGCACCAAGCAAGCTGTTGCCGGAAAAAACATATCGGGCGTAACTGTTGCAACTATAATAACCTCAATTTCTTCCGCGGAAATATTTTTTGATTTTAGGAGGTCTTCTGCTGCCCTTGCAGCTAAATCACTTGTGGCACCGTTTTCTAATTTCCTTCGTTCCGTAATTCCGGTTCTTGTTCTTATCCATTCGTCATTTGTATCAACAATAGATTCAAAATATGCATTATCTAAAATTTTATCCGGGGTATACATACCAACCCCTGTTATTACAGCACTGATTATTTTTTCCGACATTCGAAAATCCGATTTAATTTAAATTTGAATATTGATTAATTGATTTACTTATTTTTTCTATTAATTTCTTTTTGTGCATTTCATTTGCACGTAAAACCATGTTCTTTATTCCCTTTGGTGTACTTGATCCGTGACCTATTATGCTAATCTTGTTAATGCCCAATAAAGGAGCGCCACCGTGTGACTGGTAATCAAAATCTTTTAATATCTCTCTCATAGTTTTTCTAATCAAACCGATTTTTATTTTATTAGTTAAACTTTTTGAGGCATAGTCTTTGAATCTATGTTTGAATAAACTTAAAACACCTTCTCCAAATTTTATCAAAATATTACCGACAAAACCGTCACAAACAATTACGTTAGCAGTTCCTTTAAAAATATCGTTCCCTTCAACATTTCCTATAAAATTTAGATTTGTCTTCTTTATTAGTTTTGAAGCTGCAACACTAAGTTCGTTACCTTTACCTTCTTCTTCACCAACGCTTAAAACTCCTACAGTAGGGTTTTTTATGCCGTTTATTTCTTCGGTAAAGATGCTTCCCATAATTGCATATTCAAGTAAATGCTTTGGTCTGGAATCGACACTGGCACCGACGTCAAACAAATTGCATATACCGGTTTCATTTGGCATAGATACACTAATAGTTGGTCTCCCTACTCCTGCTATTCTCCCAATTATAAGTGTTGAAGCTGCCATTACAGCACCGGTATCACCGGCACTTACAAAAGCATCGGCATTCCCGTCACGTAAAAATTTAGCTCCGACAACAATCGAAGAATTAGGTTTTTGTTTCAGAGCTTGAGTCGGCTTTTCACCCATTTCAATTATTTCATCAGCGTGAATAATTTTATTATCGTCAAAGGATAAGTTTTGAGAAGACAATACCTTTTTTATTTCGTCTGTTTGACCGACAAGGTAAAGTTCAAATTCACCGGATTCTTGGTAAGCTTGAATTGAGCCTAATATAGCATTAAGAGGAGAAAAATCTCCCCCCATTGCATCAACAACTATTCTGCATTTAGAATCGTTCGTAGGGGTTGTGTCCATTTATAAATATTTTTATTCTGCTTTTGGTATAAACATAGACTTGTCATTATAATAACCGCAAGAAGGACAAGCACGATGTGCCATCTTCATTTCACCACAGTTTGAGCAAGTACTTAATGTTGGTGCAGTAGCTTTATAATGTGTTCTACGTTTATCTCTTCTGCTTTTAGATATTTTACGTTTTGGATGTGCCATTTATTTTCCGATTATTTTTTTTAATTAACTTTATTTCTTAATTTTTCAAGTGGTAACCATCTGGAATCGATTTCATCTGTCTTACAGCTGCAACTTTCCTCATTCAAATTTTTACCACACCTAATGCATAATCCTTTACAATCTTCTTTACATAATTTTTTCATAGGTATTGCAAGTAGAGCATAATCTCTAATATCAGGTGTTATGTTTATTGTATCGGTTTCAAAAGGAATATATTTTAAATCAATTTTGTCTTCATCATTAATTTCAGAACTAAACAAGTAGACTATCTTAAATTCATTTGTTAGCTCTTGCTCATACTCAACATCACATCTATCACATTCAAAATTTACATTTACAATTAATTTAGAATTTAAGATTATCTGTCTTCGTGATTTTTGTAACTGAGATTCCACAAAAACATTACCAAAAAACGGTTCTGATAATCCGATCTCTTTTACCTCTTTGTCGAATGTATAATGATAATCACCGTCACTTAAATTTGAAATTTGAATTATCATAATTTTATCCAAAAATAAAGCAAAAAGAAGTCAAAATATAAATATAGAATGTTTTATAATCAAATTTGGGAATAAGAAATAATCAGCATTTATAAGCATTTAAAGGGGTTTGTAATTGAAGAATCGAAAAAAAAACTACATACATTTATAATTAAAAATCCCTAATTAGAATTTCAAAATTTAAACAGTAATATCCCTATTTTTTATATATTGAACCTTGATAAATTATACTAAAATTCATAACTCATTTTATTGTAGGATAAATATTGATGGTAATCGTTTCGGCAGTTATT